>JAOZLK010000045.1:5177-13949 GCA_029934875.1 Bacteroidales bacterium
CAGCAACTGGAAGAGTATAAATACATGTTCGGCATTATGGAGAAGCAGAAAGATGTAGCTATAGGGAAACCCTATAAAGATTTTGCACTGGAGACACCTGAAGGTGAAATGTTGAAAGTATCAGAAGTGCACCAGGGCAATGTATTGCTCATCGACTTCTGGGCCTCCTGGTGCAGTCCCTGCCGCGAGGCCAACCCAGAACTGGTCGCAATGTATGCCGATTACCACGAAAAGGGCTTTGATATCCTGGGCGTATCACTTGATAGCGATAAGTCCAGCTGGTTAAAAGCCATCGAGGACGATAATCTGACCTGGAAGCAAATCTCCGATGTGAAGGGCTGGGAGTGTGAAGGATCTAAGCTCTACGGAGTACCGGCCATCCCCCATGCCGTCCTGCTTGACCGGGAAGGAATCATCATTGCCAAGAACCTCCACGGTGAGGAGCTTCGTGAAGCAATCGAAGCACTGCTTTAGTTATTGGTGATTAGCTTTTTTCAACTTCCCCTTTCACCCAGAGAATCATTTTGCTCTTCTTAGGATCATTGGTGATGATGGTAACGGTTTTATTCTGGCTGCCTACTTTGCCTGCAGAATTGAAGACTGTTTTAATGTTAACGGATTCACCCGGTGCAATTACCTTCTTCTCCGGCTGCACTGCGGTACATCCACAGGAAGCTTTTACTTTACGGATGTGAAGATCTGATTTACCAGAATTGGTGAGCACGTATACATGATCGACCTTATCACCCTGCTTGATTTTACCGAACTTAAACTCCGGGTCGTCCACGCTGAGGATCGGCGCCATGGCCAGTTCTTCGGCTGACAATGCAGAAAAGTCCTCTTCAATATTGGCACTGATCACAAGGCTGTAATTCCTTTCAGAAATACCGTTTATCTTCAGGTTCATCCTGTCTATTACAAAACCCCAATCGTGTCGTTGAGGGGCATTATAGCTGGCCTTGATTGAGCCCTTTTGTCCTGGCTGAAGGGTAGCGGGCGAGGCAGAGATCTTAATATGACCCGGAACCCCTACAAACTCAATTGTGACTGCCTCTTCGGAAGTGTTGACCACCTCAAGGCTCTTCTCTGTGGTCTTGGTATTCATAATATTTCCAAAGGCCAGGTGGTTGGATTTCAGGCGCATGGGGCCCATTTCGTAACGGTAGTCGTCCTCGATGGATCGGGGCTTCGGAGTCACTTCTCCGCTTATGGTAAGCCTGACACTCCCCGGGTTGGAATTGGAGACTACAGTGATATACTTCCTGAAGGGACCAGGCCTGCCTGCTGGATTATAGGTGGCAGCTACAAATCCTTTGCCTCCCGGGGCAATTGGTTCACGGGTCCACTGCGGTGCGGTACACCCGCAGGATGCGGTCACATTCTGTATGATCAGATCGCCACCCCCAGTGTTCACAAAGGCGAATTTATAGGTGACTTTTCCGTCGGCCTCCGCAAACTTACCAAAGTCGTGCAAATCCTTCTCAAATGATATTTTGGGCTGAACTGTCTGAGCAGTCAGAGGTAGCAGAAATAAAGCCACTAACAACAACACTGTAATGCGTTTCATCTTATATTGATTTTTCCTGAATGAATCTTAAATGATTGAACTGGGTACAAAATTAACATAATAATAGCATGAATGCATGCACAATTTTTTAGGTACTGACTCAATTGCAAACATCGGGCCGAAGTTTTAAACCGACATGTGACGAATAATGATTATTTTTAGAGCGATAAAAGAAATGAGAAGAAATCTCCGCATATGCTTCCTGCTGTTGCTGTTGATCGGTTTTGCAAACCTGTCGGCACAGTTCTATAATGGCATGCAGATGAATTTCGGGAAAAACCGGGTTCAATACAACGAACGGTACTGGAAATATTACAGGTTTGATCGCTTCGATGTATATTCCTATGAAAATGGTACTGACCTCTCCCTCTATGTGGCTGACTTTGTTGAGAAAGAGCTGGAATTGGTAGAGCGCTTTTTTGATTACGAAATCGAAAGAAGGCTGATTTTCCTCACCTACAATAAAATGTCTGACTATCGTCAGAGTAACATTGGGCTAAAATCAGAAAACGAAGAGTATAACATTGGAGGTACCACGCATATTATTCAGAATAAGGTATTTCTCTATTTCGATGGTGACCATGTGACTTTTGAAAGGCAGATCAGGGCTGCGATTGCGGAAGTGCTTTTAAATGAATTGATGTTTGGCAACGGAGTGAGGGATAACATGACCAACTCCACCATCATCAATCTGCCCGACTGGTACCTGGACGGACTAATCTCCTTTGTCTCAAATCCCTGGGATTACAAGCTTGAAAACCGGGTTAAGGATGGCATCGTCTCAGGGAAATACAAAAAATTTATAAACCTGCAGGACGACGATGCCCGCTATGCCGGACACTCATTCTGGAAATATGTGGCCGACCTTTACGGCCCGTCCATAATTCCCCAGATCCTCTACATTACAAAGCTTAATAAAAATGCTGAGAGCGGATTTCAATATGTGCTGGGTAGTAAATTAAAAGAGCTGTCTTACGACTGGGCCGCATATTACATGGGGCTTTACACCACCGGCGATGCAAATGCCGGTTTACCCCAGGATGCCACGGTCCTCAAGCGCTCAAAAAAGAAGCGGGTTTACCAGAACATCAGAATAAGTCCCGACGGATACCACCTGGCATATATAACCAATCAGAGGGGACAGTACAAGATATGGATCCAGGATACAAACTCCGGGAAACATAAGAAAATCTATAAAAAGGGTCATAAGCTTGACCAGATCAACGACTACTCCTATCCCGAAATTGCCTGGCACCCCTCTTCAGTGATACTAAGCTTTATTACCGAAGAGAAGGGTTTTCTGAAAATCCACTTTTACAATCGTGAGACGGGAGAAACAACGACCAGAAACCTGCTCAACTTTGAAAAAGTCCTGGACATGAGCTTTTCGCCCGACGCCCGCAAACTGGTTTTCTCGGCTGTGCAAAATGGACAAACAGATATCTGGGTATTCGACTTAGCCTCGTCCACAAATGAGCGAATTACCAACGACCTGGCTGATGATTTTTACCCAAAGTTTATGAACGACATGAACAACATCAGCTTCTCATCCAACCGCAGGTTCAATGAGTTGTATGAGAAAGATGAACCGGAAAACAATACCACCACAGCCTTTTCTGTGTTTGTTTATGATTACGCCGGGAAAAGTCCTGAGTTGCAAAAAATATCAGAGGGTGATTTCATCAACCATACCCAAACCCTCTCGCCTGGAAAAAACGAGTTCTTTTACCTGAGTGATAAGAACGGGATTGTGAACCGTTACTATGCTGAGTATGACAGTCTGATCAGCCTGGTGGACACAGCCATTCATTATCGCTATTTTGCAAATTCTTATCCACTTACCAACTACGACAGGAATATCCAGTCGCATGATATAAATACCAGCACTGGCGAAATTGCTGAGATCGTATACCATGACGACCGTTACCAGCTGTACCGTTACCCCATGGATATGAATGCTGTACATGGAGAAGAGCTTGTAAATACCGAATACAGGGACAGGCATGTGAACCGTCTGATGAGAGAAGATTCAGTTCACCACATAGAGAAGAAGGTGATCACCATGAAGGACATTGCCAACAACCAGATTGTCCATAAAGGGGATACCATCTCTTTACAAGAGTTTAAAATCGATATCAACAACTATATTTTTGAAAGGGAAAAACTAAACTACTACAACAACCAGCTGAGGGACAGGAGCCTGAACCTTGTACTGGATTCAGGCACCAATGAACGGATGATGTACATCGACTACCAGGTGGCATTCTACCCCGACCTACTGGTAAGCCAGATTGATTTTAGTTTTCTGAATGCTTCCTACCAGGCCTTTACCGGGGGTGCCTTTTATTATAACCCTGGGCTTAACCTCCTTTTCAAAATCGGGGCCAATGATGTTTTTGAAGATTACAGGCTCACCGGGGGAGTGCGTTTTGCAACTGATTTTGACAGCAATGAGTATCTCCTTAGCTTTGAAAACGTAAAAAAACGACTGGATAAACAGCTTATCTTTCACAGGCAGGTTTTCAAAAATTTTACCTATGAATCCTATATTAAGACTTACACCCATGAATTACTGGGCGTCGTAAAGTACCCCTTCAGCCAGACCCTAGCAGTGAAAGGGACAGTCTCATTCAGGCATGATAATACTGTATTCCTTGCCACTGATATTGGAAACCTCAATGAACCTGCCATCTCAAAAGTTTGGGGTGGAATTAAGGCAGAATTAATATTTGACAACACCCGGGTTCTTGGAACAAACCTGTATAGCGGGACCAGGCTCAAAATCTTCGGAGAAGCCTATCGCCAGATCAACGCGGAAAAATCTGACCTCTTTGTCATTGGAGGCGATTTCCGCCATTATATCAGGATTCACAGATCCCTCGTATGGGCCAACCGCTTCGCTGCGAGCACCTCCTTTGGCAGAAGCCCGCTGATCTATTACCTTGGGAGCGTCGATAATTGGATCAACCTGAACCAGTCAAATGTGCCCACTTTCAATCCTTTTGTTGCCATAGACTACTCACAAAACTATGCATACCAGGCCCTGGCCACAAACGTGAGGGGTTTCTCTCAAAACATCAGGAATGGAAGCAACTTTGCCGTAATTAATTCTGAATTAAGGCTGCCTCTGTTCCGCTACCTGGCCGGACACCCGCTGTCGTCGGGCTTCCTGAATAATTTCCAGGTCGTTGGATTTGCTGATGTGGGAACTGCCTGGACCGGCCCGCACCCCTGGTCCGGGGATAATGCCTGGGATAAGGAGGTTATTCGCAATGGTCCAATGACCATAACCCTCGATGCTAACCGGGATCCCATTGTAGCAGGATATGGAGTGGGTGCCAGGGCCATGCTCCTGGGTTACTTTATTCGGCTTGACTGGGCCTGGGGTGTGGAAAACGGGGTAGTCCGACCCAGGATGTTCTACCTGTCACTGAGCCTTGATTTTTAACTGCCATGGATTTTAAAGACCAAATCAATAAGCTGATCACTCCTGCTTTCATCAATGAGATAGTAAGCATAAGAAGGCAGCTCCACAAGCATCCCGAACTCTCATTCGGTGAACATCAGACCTCTGAATTTATAAGAAATCTGCTCGATAAGTGGGGCATTCCCTATCGCCATCCTTATGTAAAAACAGGACTCGTGGCTGAGATAAAAGGGAAGGGACCCGGAAGGTGTGTGGCAGTGAGGGCCGATATGGATGCGCTTCCCATCCAGGAAAATTCCGGGCTTGATTTCCAGTCCGAGAACAATGGCATAATGCATGCCTGCGGACACGACATACATATGGCCTCAATGCTGGGAGCCATTCATATCTTGAATCAGCTGAAAGACCATCTTAAGGGTGAGCTGCTCTTCGTTTTTCAACCGGGCGAGGAGAAATTACCTGGCGGGGCCAGCCTTATGCTTAAGGAAGGGATATTTGATAAGAGAAAACCCGATGCCATTATTGCCCAGCATGTGCTGCCCGAAATGGAAGCCGGGCATGTTGGGTTCAGGGCAGGACGCTATATGGCTTCAAGTGATGAGATCTATATAAGTGTGAATGGTGTTGGGGGACATGGAGCACTGCCCCAAAAAATCAGCGATCCGGTTCTGATGGCCTCGCACATACTGATCTCTCTTCAACAGGAAATCAATCGCAAATCGCCCAGTGGTGTACCCACAGTGCTCTCTTTCGGAAAAGTTACAGCCAATGGTGCTGTGAATGTGATCCCGGACAAGGTAATGCTGGAAGGGACATTCAGGACCATGGATGAGCATTGGAGAAAGCAGGCCCACGCACTTATTGAGAAAATTGCCGACGGCATAGCCAGAAGCATGGGTGGAAATTGTGACCTTGAAATCCGCCATGGCTACCCGGTGCTGAAAAATGATGAAAGAATTACCCGCTTCGCGAAAGAGAAAGCCATAGATTTCCTCGGAGCTGAAGTGGTGGAGGACATGGACATACGAATGACCGCTGAAGATTTTGGCTGGTTTACCCAGGCGATTCCCGGAATGATGTATCGTCTCGGTGTTAAGAAGCCGGACCAGGAACAGGTTTTCAATCTTCACACACCCACCTTCAGTGCCGATGAATCTGCATTGGAGACGGGTGTCGCCCTGATGGCTTACCTGTCAGTAGAACTGCTCCAAAACGAAAGCAGTTAAGAAGTTTTCTTCACTACGAATTGGAGGTATAGGAAATTCCATTAAATTTGTCGGATTGATTTATAAAACTAGAAAATATGGCTTACGTAATTTCAGATGAGTGTACTGCCTGTGGGACTTGTATCGACGAATGCCCGGTTGAAGCAATCAGTGAAGGAGACATCTATGTGATTGATCCTGAACTTTGTACCGACTGCGCTGCCTGTGCTGATGTTTGTCCTGTTGAGGCTATCAGTCCTGAATAGGGTTGAAAAACAACAGTAAAAAAAGACTACCCTGAGGGTGGTCTTTTTTTTTGCGTCAAATCTCGTAACTTTGGTTCTACCTTGAATCTCAGAAACAAGATATTCGTAACCATCTTTGGAACAGAAACCCCTTTAGGGAGATCATTTGATGTGGTCCTGCTCTACATGATCATAATCAGTGTCACTGTAGTTATTCTTGAGAGTGTTTCCTCCATCTATTCTACCTTCCCCGATCTCTTTGCCAGCGCAGAATGGTTCTTTACCATCATATTCACCATCGAATACCTGCTCCGGGTTTATTCCTCTCCCCATCCATGGAAATACATCACCTCATTCTTCGGGGTGATCGACCTGCTGGCCATCCTGCCCACTTATATGGGACTCGTTTTTGACCAGCCAAATTTCCTTCTCACAATCAGGGCACTGCGTTTGGTAAGGATGTTCAGGGTATTCAAACTGGGCCGTTACGTGAAGGAGGCCGCGGTCCTGGTCAAAGCCCTTCAGATGAGCAAACACAAGATCACAGTATTCTTTGGCGCTGTGCTCACCCTGGTACTGATCCTGGGATCTCTGCTCTACATGATTGAAGGGGAAGAAAATGGCTTTACCTCCATCCCCCAGAGCATTTACTGGGCCATTGTAACCATCACTACAGTAGGCTATGGTGATATTGCCCCGGCAACATTACTTGGAAAAACCCTTGCCTCTGTTGCCATGCTTACTGGCTATTCAATTATTGCAGTCCCCACCGGGATTATCTCAGTTGAAATTGGCAGAGCAGTTCGTTCGGGAAAGAGAAGCACCCAACGGCTATGTAGGGGCTGTGGGCACCTTGTACATGATCATGATGCCAACCACTGTAAAATCTGTGGAAGTCCGCTTCCCGAAAAACAGGCATGAGAAAGCTCCTCCTCATAGGGCTAACACTCATCCCTTTCCAGTCTCTCGTTGCACAGGAGCAAAGCCCATATAAATACACGGACATAAATGCGGAACCCTTAAGTTCGACTGGCCAGATCCATTCGTCGGCCCCTTTTGGATCACCCTCGGTAATTGCCAGAATCAGTTTCATTACACCCATGTTCTTACTTGAGTTTGCTCCAACAGATTTTTTTGTGTTTTCAACAGGAATCAGAATCTGGCCCACATTCTGGGAAAAAAATGAAGAGGGACAAAATATCTATCACCCCTCTCTCAATCCCCACATGACCCTCGAGCCCAGGTTCTTTCTTAATCAAGTCCAACGCAGACAAAGAGGCAGGCGTACCGACTACTTTTCGGGCTGGTACATTGGTCTGCCCTTCGCAATGAACTTTCCGGAATTGGACTTTTCCATGGGAACCGTCATGGGATTCCAGTGTACCTTTGGTAAACACTGGTATTGGAATGCTGCGCTTGGTCCGGCAGCCTCCTACCAGGATACCAGCTTTAAGATGATTCTTACC
This sequence comes from Bacteroidales bacterium, assembly GCA_029934875.1. Lineage (GTDB taxonomy): Bacteria > Bacteroidota > Bacteroidia > Bacteroidales. The sequence continues at coordinate 13,088 of JAOZLK010000045.1, forward strand.
GGGACCGCAGCCTTTGGGCTTATACTCAACTAAAGAAGTTGCTAAGGATTGTATTTGGAAAGTCTTAGGATTTCCTGGTAATCACCTTGTGACATTACCTGGCTAACAGTGAGTTGAGGATTACGGCTGACGAAGGCTCTGACAATCTGCAAGCCCTGCCATACCGCTGCACGACCTGGTGATTCAGTCGTAAAGAACTGTGTATTTGGAGCATCCTCGGTAAGTTTCCGGATGCTCATCTGGTCGGTGGAAAAAAGCAACTTCTCCTCCACCAGGTGGGTCCACATGTGCTTTTCATTATTCTGGCACCACTTCATCTGATCATCCGTAAAACCCATTTTGAACTGCTCTTCCAGCTGAGGATACATGGCATCTACAAACCAGACCAGCATCCCCTTATGAATCATTCTGTTCAGCACATTATCAAGGGAATCATTATAGGGATAAATCTGGGTAGCCCAGGCCATCATAACATCAACCGGGATTCTTTCCGGCTCCTTTTTCCTTGTGAGATATAGGGGGGTTCCCATCTGCTTGTAGTAGGGACAATCAGCTCCCAGGTACTGGTCCAGCCCCACGCCCACAAAGCGGTCTACCGTAAACAGGCCCTGGTTGAATCTGCTCACATAAGCCACAACCCTGGGAAGAAGCGAATCGGGATAGTGATAGAGATAATGCCTGAATCCATCGCTAAGCCTGGCATTAATTCCTTCCATCTCTCCGAATACATTCCGGGTATACTCAAACACCTCCCGGTTCAGAGGATCATTTATAAACATGGAAAGATATGATGGGTATCTTTTCTCTGATGCACTGCCGATATTTATCACATACACATTAAAAATATCGAAGAAATCACCAA
>JAOZLK010000435.1 GCA_029934875.1 Bacteroidales bacterium
CTGGTCACAAGTTATGCATTTACAAACTAAGATCTATTCTGGAGTGGAGAGCCTTTTCCCCAGTTCATGGCACTCAACCAGCAGTTCACTGTTTTTTATAAAGTCATCCGCAGCAAGCTTAGCAGGCAGCCCCATTTTCCTGTAGAGTGCAATTAAGTCCTCCTCACTGTGCCTGACCTGGTTTATCATGGCCAGCCTGGTCCCTGTGAGCACATGTAGCCTGTTGCCCGGTCCCATTATTTTGCTGAGGTAGCTAAACAGATCGATTACAGGCTGTGCGTCATCAATTTGTGATGCACCCAGGCTCAGTATCACTACAATATCCTTATTCCACTCATGGTAGGGTGTATGTATGAGTCCTGTTTCGGTGACGCGCACATGAACCAGGGATCGGAAGCGGTCCAATAATTTTTTCATGGCCGAGGGCACATGGTGAAAATAGATAGGAGAGCCAAAAATCAGCACATCCGATTCCACAATTTTGGAACTGATTTCTCCCCACTCATCATCCCGGAGGGAGCAGCGTTTCAAAACGTTACACCTGAGACATCCGGTGCACTCCTTAAGCTTCAGTTTATGTGGATGGAATAGTTCGGCGTCCGAACCATTCTCTTCTGTGCCCGATAAGAAAGCCCTTAGCAGGTGGGCTGTGTTTCCCGATGGGCGCGGACTTCCGTTAAATGCAAGAATCTTTTTCATTTCAGCTTAATAGTCGGCTCCGTTCATGCTGTTGACTACCGATAACTGCCAGGTTTCCAGAGAGTTTTGCATGGTGCTAAGCAAATCCGGATTTTGCCTTACCAGGTTTTCAGTTTCCATTGAATCATTTTCCAGGTTGTAGAGCTCCCAGCTAATACTTCCGCTTTTTTGTGCGATGCGGTGAAGTTTCCAGGGCCAATCCAGCCATGCAGCATGACCGGGGAGTGTGTCGGAAGGATAAAATTTGCTAAGATCTCCAGCATCAAGCCTTAATCTGGAAGAGTCACCAGCCACAGAACCTTTCTTTTGTGCTTCAAGCAACTCAGGCATCCACTCTGCCGAAGGGGTTTTAACCCCAGCTTCCGGGTAGGCCCAAAATCCAATGGCCTGGCTTCTTTTGACCTCCTTACCCTCCAGAATTGACAGAAGGGAGATGCCATCCAGGCGGACAGGTGTAGTGTAATCAATATCTGCCAGTTCCAGCAGGGTCGGGAAAATATCAGATGTGGATGCAGGGGCCGCAATGATTTCAGGCTCAGTGAATCTGCCGGGCCATTGGAGGAGGGACGGAACCCTTAATCCACCCTCGTAGATTTGGCCCTTATGCCCCCGGCCACCTGTTTTTCCCAGCTTTGGGAGTCCGCCATTATCACTGCAATACCAGAGGATGGTATTGGAATAACTATCCATTTCCCTGAGCTCATTTCTAAGTTTCCCAAAGGCACGGTCCATTCCGCTGATTTCGCCATAGAAATGCTGAAACTTTTCATCCTGCTTCGTATAGATCTCCCGGTCCTCCTGCACTGCAAGGTGGGGACTGTGAGGAGACCCAAACCAGACCACAGCAAAATATGGGATATCCCCGCCCTCATGCTTCCTGATAAATTCCAGTGCAGCATCGACTGTTACCATGGAACTTTCCCCGCTGCATTGAACAGCGATACCCTCCCTGCTGAGGATGGGATCATTGTCGAAGAAGTTGGGTGCCGAGAGCCACTCATCAAAACCGCTGGTGCCGGGATTGACCGGACTGCCACGTCTTACTGAACCCAGGTGCCATTTCCCGAAATGCCCGCTTACATATCCAGCCTCCTTCAGCACTTCTGCGATGGTGCTTTCCTGGGGCCTGAGCGTACGGCCCCAGGTAAAACAAGCAAAACGGTTGGGATGCCTTCCTGTCATCACACTTCCCCTTGTTGGAGAGCAGACAGGGGCCGATGCATAGAAATGATCAAAGCTAATACCCTCTGAGGCCATGAGGTCAAAATGCGGAGTTTTGATATATGGATGTCCCCTGTAAGCCATATCTCCCCATCCCTGGTCATCGGCCATAACGAGTATAATATTGGGTTTCCTGCTTGCTAGCTCTCCAGCACTATTGCAAGCCGAGCAAAGTAAAGCAATACCAAGGTAGAAAATCGGGACTTTCATAAACATGCTCAGGTTCTTTTTTTCCGCTGGTTCATATAGAGGAAAGAAAATGCAATTGTCAGCACCACAGTCAGCACGATAACTGTACGCAGCGTTTGAGAGCCGGCAGCAAGGCTGTCTCCAAGTGCTTCAAATCTCAGGTCATATATCTTTCCCAGAAGGGGCTGGGCAATGGCTCCACCCAGAAATCCAACTCCCCCCATAATGGCAAGACCCAGGGCCCCGCTTTTTGGAATATTTTCATTCACAAAACCAAGCATGGTGGGCCAGAAATAGGTAATGCCCACTGCAAAAACAGCCGCTGCTGCAAAACTCCAGTACCCGCTGGAAATACTCAGAAGAAAGAGTCCCAGGCCGGCAAAAATTGCCGATCCTAAAAGCACTCCACTGGGAGAGAGCCTGTGAACGATAGGACCAGCCACGGATCTGCCCATGGCCATAATTCCTGAGATCCAAACAAGCAGCAGTATGGAATTCAAACCTTCGGCCTCCATTACGTTTTCAAGCAGCGCGGTCATCCACTGGTTGGAACCCAATTCAGTTGCAGCTGTCAGCAACATACAAAGGGCCATAAACAGGAAGAGGGGAGAAACCACAGATTTTAACATGTCCTTATAGGAGTAGCCAGCAGTGACCCGCTCGGTTTGAGGAAATTTGGCTTTCAGGAATAGTAAGCCGTAAGCCAGGGTTGGAATCAGCATAACAGCCATCTGTATACGCCAGCCAAGTCCTAACTTGTCCAGGAAAAACACTACCAGTCCACCTATGACAATGCCGGCAGGGAACCAGACATGAAATTTGTTCAGCTTTTTAGTCTTTTCATCAGGGTGCATAGCTGTTATCAATGGGTTGGTTGCAGCCTCCACACTTCCGTTTGCTATCCCAATAAGCAGGGTGGAGAAAAAGAGGCTCCAGAATCCCCCTGCAAATATGGTGAGCAGGATGCCGGCCACGTGACCGGTAAAGGCCACATACAGGATCCTTTTCATCCCGATCAGATCTACAAGTGGTCCCATGAGGATCATGGCCAGGGTAAAGCCCCAGAATGCGGTTCCTACAATCCATCCCACCTCCTGGGCAGTCAGCCTGAATTCAGCCCGCCAGGGCTCAATCATCCCGGCGCGGGTGGCAAAAGTGAGTGCAGTGACAACCAGCGCTGTACAACTGGTTTTGAAAAGCAGGGATTTGTTGATACTTTCCATGTTCTTAGAGTTAGTAGATTAGTGTTGGAAAGTCCAATATAGCAACTTATTGCAAAATCAGCACCCTGGGCTTATTTGATTTCCAGAATAATTTCAGGATGCTCCCCGGGGGCCGTGATTGCATTCAGAACACCAAAGCGTAACTCATAGGACTCCAGTTCTTCCTTTGTTTTTACTTTAATTACAATGCTTTCATGTGCAGGGATAGTAAAAACTGAACCAAAGTTATGTAAAGAGAATTCAGAACGGTTCTCCAGAATATAACTGGCATCGGAATGGTTATGTATGGTCAGTCGCTCTACAAGTTTTTTTCCATGACGACTCACTTCAAGGGACTCTTGCACGAGGGGTGTTAGATACTCAGCAGCTCCCACCAGGGTATTGCCAAACCATACAGCTGTACGCCTCTGAAAGAGTGCTTCCTTAATGGCTTCGGGTTCTTTTTCTGTGGCGAATATCAGCGTAACTGGACGATGGCCCCCCTCTGGTACATCGAAACTCCAGTCAATCAGGCCATGAATGTCGGAGTTACCCAGGATGGTAAGATTATGGTCAAGGGCAATCTGAAGTGCCTCATCCGAGTAAGTATTATCATTGACGATTTCAATTCCATGGACAAGGCCTTCAGAAATGAGTCTCAGGTGCATTTCACTTAAGCTTGCAATACCATCGGGCTGTTGGGCGGTCCAATGGGGGTGGTTCCAGCTGACAAAGGTCCCCTGATCATTGGCTTCTCTGAATACATCCATCGCATCCGGCAATTTGAGTTTGTTTGCATCCTGTATAAAAATGGCATTGAAATGCCCGGGGGGCATAGCCCTGGTAATTTCAGCCCCGTTTACGACCACAAGTTCACTGCCCTCAGCCGCTTCTTTAGTCAGTTCATATCCGCGGTTTCGGTCCTGATGAGGAATGTCATTCTTGTGAGGCTGGTATTCCAGGTGATCGGTAAGGGAGATGAAATCCAGACCATCTTTTTGAGCCTCCTGCACCCTGATATTGGGCCACACTGATCCGTCTGACAGAACCGAGTGCATATGAAGGTCGCTTTTCAAGGTGAGGTAGCCTGGAATATCGGGAAAATCGATAGTCCGATCCTGTTCCTGACCCAGGACTTCAAAATGATTGATACAAAGGAATCCCAATATCAGGAAAAGGGAATAAATAGTTTTAGGGTTCATGTTC
>JAOZLK010000046.1:0-11693 GCA_029934875.1 Bacteroidales bacterium
GCCTCAACAACAGCCAGGAAAAGGGGGCTCATGAAATCATTTCCCAATTCGGGGACCTCTCCCACCATATCAGGTGCATCGCTGCGGATGCGACAGCCAGGGTGAGTTGAGAAAGCAATGGCATAGTCTCCACTCCCATTGGAAATATAGGAACCCACACGGCCCAGGGCAAGGAAGGAACGTTTAGCCAACCTTTCAAGGTTACGTGCCGGGATGGGAGCATCTGTGGCTATAATGATCATACAGGATCCATCTGCCTCGAAGGGATCGGCCATCGAAAGCTGGTCCTGCTCCAGCAACTCACCCACCGGAACACCCATGATCCGCAGGAGACCGCCAAAATTGGTTTGAACCAGGACCCCGATTGTATACCCCCCCCTGTTATCATCCAGTACCCTTGATGCTGTTCCAATACCTCCTTTAAAGCCAAAACAGCGGGTACCGGTACCGGCACCCACATTACCCTCTGCCACCATTCCGCTATCCAGATCAGAGATGGCCGTAAAAACATCGGCTTTCTGAACCGGCCGCTGTCGTATATCGTTCAAAAAGCCATCGTTGGTCTCACCCACCACAGGATTCACAGAACGCACATGCTCATTTCCAGGCAGGCTAAGCATGTGGTCCACCATGGCATCTGCAACCGAAAAAACATTCAGGGTACTGGTCAATGCAATGGGAGTCTCCAGGTTTCCCAATTCCTGTACCTGGGTAAATCCGATGGCTTTTCCAAATCCATTTCCCACACAAACCGCAGCGGGTACCTTCTCATGAAACAGGTTTCCGTCATGAGGCTGAATCACTGTCACACCTGAACGAATGTTTTCTCCCCGGACAAGGGTTTGATGCCCCACCAGAACTCCGGAAACATCGGTGATGGCGTTCCACCTCCCAGGCTCCATTATACCGGGACTCAATCCGTAGTCCCTGATCCGCTTCCTATTCTGTGCCTGTAGGGTATGGGACACAAGCATAAGGAGGATGAGCAGAAGTACCGGGCTATTCCGCATGAGGGTTTAGTATTAAGAATTTCTTAGGGAGGAGTTTCTGACAAGCAGTTCATGCTTCAGCAGGATATTCTGGGTGGCCACATGACTTTCGTGATCCAGGATCTCCAAAAGGCTGTTTGCGGCAATCTTTCCCATCTCATCACCAGGATATTTTACGGTGGTCAGGGAAGGCTCAACAATCCTTGACATGTAGGTATCATTAAAACCTGCAATGGCAATATCATCCGGGATACGCACTCCACGCTTTTTAAGTTCGAACATTAGCGAAACGGCCGCCATATCATTACCGGCGAATATGCCATCGGGCCTCTTTTTCATATTTAGAATCCTATCCACCACGAGCGCACCGGTTTCGGTATTCAGATGCTCCTCGATGACCAGTTCTGAGTTAGCCTCAAGACCATGTTCAGCAAGTGCTTGCCAGTAGCCCTTTGCCCGATCTCCGAAGACAGGGCAGGTGGTATTCCCACCCAGGTATACAATGCGCTTGCATCCCTGGGATATCAGGTGCCTGGTAACATCATATCCGGCTTGCTTATTATCGATGCTTACGGTGGTAAATCCACTGCCGCTTTGACTTTTTACCCGGTCGAAAAGCACTACGGGAATTCCCTTTTTTAAGAAAAGGTCGAGGTGCGAAAGGTCGTTTGTTTCTGGAGTAAGGTTAATGAGCAGGCCCTCAACCCTGTTGTTAAAATGGGTTTGAATATTTTCCTTCTCCAGCGGATTGGAATCGTAGGACTGGCTCACCAGCAGGTTATATCCCTTGTTTCTGATCACCTTTTCAATACTGGAGACAACCGAACTTAGAAAACTGCTCTCAAACCTTGGCAGGATGACCCCAATGGTTTTGGATCGGTTGCTTCGAAGGTTGCTTGCAAAGGTATTCTGCTGGTAATTCATGGCAGCAGCCATCTCCTGGATCCGTTCAATGGTTTTCTTCCGGATGGCAGGATGATTCCGAAGGCCACGGCTCACCGTTGAAGGCGAAAGCTTCAGTTTCTCGGCAATATCATAAATCGTGACCTCTTTCTTTTCAGACATAGAATTGCAATATACGCAATCGGTTGCAAAAACGAGTTAACATATTTCCTAAATGAGCTACACTATATTGTAATAAACTCCGGAAAACTGGTGCAAATGATCCAAATCGGGCTTTATTTCTCTCTTTTCCCGAATTGGGGATCAATTTTCAGGAAGGGGATGACCAGGAAACCTGGAATGGTACAGATCATCACCCAGACAAAGAAGTGCTGATAACCAATCAGCTCCTGAAGCCAACCACTGAGCATGCCCGGGATCATCATGCCCAGGGCCATGAAACCGGTAGTAAGAGCGAAGTGAGCCGTTTTGTGCTTCCCTTCTGAAATATAGATCATATAAAGCATGTAGGCGGTAAATCCAAAGCCATAGCCAAACTGCTCCAGGGCCACCGATGCCCCCACCACCCATAATGATGATGGCATAAGGTAGGAGAGAAAGACGTATACCAGGTTGGGAAGATTCATGGCTGCAACCATCCACCAGAGCCAATATTTCAAGCCCTTGCGTGAGGCTGCAATACCGCCGATAATTCCACCCAGGGAGAGTGCAACGATCCCGATGGTCCCATATATCAATCCCAGGTCGCCGGTGGTTAAGCCAAGCCCGCTGGCCTCCCTTGAATCCAGCAGGAAGGGTGAGGCCAGCTTCACCAGTTGCGATTCGCCGAGACGGTATACCAACAGGAAAACCAGCATAACTCCAATCTGTTTCTTTTTGAAGAACTCGGCGAAAGTCACAATAAACTCCTTCAGGAAGCCACCCTCCCCGTTCTGCACAGGCTGATCTGCCGCCGGACGTGGAAGCACAAAACGGTGATAGAGATGGAAGCCTGCAAACAGCAGGGCCACGACAACAAATACGATGCTCCAGGCAAAACGAATATTCCCACTTAATCCGGTAAAGCTTGCACTGGTCTCATTCCCAAGCCTGGAATCCAGTTGAATGACAGCAAGTGCAGGTATGTCCCAATTATCTTCAGTAAACTCAAAGCGATATTCCCTGGCTAACTTGATGCTTTTATCACCTTTATCAAAACTGAAGTTCATTACTATTTTCTCGCCAGGATCAGGTTTGCTACTCAGGTGAAACCATGTAAATGACAGGTTACCGCTTTCTTTTGTAATAATATTCATTTCGGCTTCACCAAATGTATTCTTTAAAAATTGCCCCATGGGATTTGCCACATGCTTCTTCCACCAACCAGCTTTGTCCTTCTCCTCATCATCATCCTCAGGATAAAAACCATGCCTTATATTCCAAGTGTCAACTTCACTAATCAGGGCAGAGGCATTTTCTGTGGGAATCTTGTCAATTCCTATCTCCAATACTTTATCTGATATAAAACACCTTTCACCTGATTCGGCTTGTACAGTAATCTCACCCGGATTGAATTCAGCCAGCGTAGCTCCTTTAATAGCTTTCACCTCAAGCTCAACTGGCGGCAGCCCTGTCCTTGCTTCCAGACTTCCCGCAAGGATCACCAGCAATCCCTGGCCTGTTAGCATAGCCAACCTGTAAAAGGTACTCCTGATACCTACGAAGAAAGCCTGGTCGCTCTTGGACAAACCAAGCATATAAAAACCATCGGCAGCAATGTCATGGGTGGCCGAACTGAAGGCCAGCAGCCAGAAAAAAGCCAGGGTCAGCTGGAAATAACGATCAAGGGGAATCGTAAAGGCTACCCCGGCCAGCCCGGCCCCAATAAATAGCTGCATGATCAGAATCCAGAAACGCTTGGTTTTCAGAATATCCACCACGGGTCCCCAGAGGGGTTTGATCACCCAGGGAAGGTATAGCCAGCTGGTATACAGCGCAATGTCAGCATTGGAGATGCCCATTCGCTTATAGAAAATCACGGACAGGGTCATAACCAGTACGTAGGGAATACCCTCGGCAAAGTAAAGAGAAGGTATCCATGCCCATGGCCGGCCTCTTTGTTTACTCATACAGCTTTTCTATTTCAGCATTAATAAAGTAGTGTTTCAATATCGCCTCGTGCGTGTAAGCCCTGTGAGCCATTACGGCCGCTCCGATCTGGCAAAGTCCGACTCCGTGTCCCCAGCCTGCTCCCCGAAGAACAAATCCCCCCGGGACTCCCTCTCTAAGCTGCTGTTTTTCAACAATAAAAGCAGAGCTATAAAGATGGGAAGAACTCAGCCAGCGCCTGATCTCCAGCTCCTTACCTACTACCATTGTTTTCCTGGAACCTACAATCTTCAGCCTTACCAATCTACCCGATTCTCCGCGCTCCACCGCTAGCAGATCAAGTATTTTTCCAAAATCGAAACCCGACTTCTCCCGGATTAGAGAAGAAATCTCGTCCTGACTGTAGTGCTGCTCCCAGCGAAAAAAATTGGTGGAAGAATGATCGTAATCGTTCAACACCCGGGCAAGCAGAGTCCCATCACTGGTATTGCAGAAGGCCACGGGAGATCCCTTGATGAAATGCTGCGCATTTGACTCCACCTTCAGATCATCCATATTGATTCCGGCTCCTGCAGGATTATCATCTACCCGTTTGAGGTAGGGCCTTGCCTGATCTTCCCAGCAGTTTTGAAACTCCTCCACAACCCCGCCACAACACTTTGAAAAACGGGCATCACAGATGCTGCCCTTATAGATTAGAACTTCCCCGGCAGTTTCCTTAACAGCCTTTAAAACTTCCGTGTTTCCGGAACGGCTTATCCCCTGGTAACGCTGACAATGGTCGTCGGCACATACATCAAAACATTGATGGTCCTCCCGGTCATACCAGCGGATATATTCACCCTCCTCTTCATAAACCTGCTCATATCCTTCGGAGGAATGAGCCAGCTGATTGCGTTTTTCAACCTGGGCCAGCAACCAGCTTCGGGATATAATGGCATGAGCCTTTAAGAACGCCGGCGGGCTGTCACCACGCATCTCGGAGGAGATCACACAGGCCAGGTAGTGCTCCACCGAAACAAGATTGATGGCCTGGATCTTTCCCTCAAGCTGTATCAGTTTAAGTGCACCCGGGAAGTGCTGATCCTCTTTTTGCTCCCAATGAAAGCCAATACCGATTAGCACATCGCTGATCCCGAATCCGCTTCGCGAATATTCCATGGGTGAAAAGACCAGCTCCACTCCTACAGCGACCACTTGCCCCTCATGACTTACTTCAATCTGCCCATCCACAATCATCGCAGTGGCTGTACCTTCAGGCAGAGGGGGCAGGTAGGGATGGTGGAAAGTGAACTCCAAACGGTCGGAGCTTACTATACCCACATGGATTTCCGGTGTACTTAAAAATTTCTTCATAAAAGTTTCTACACAAGCATAGAGATCAGATCATTAAAACGCCTGTCGCTCAAACCGACCTGGGTAAAAATATCCACAATATCTTCCCTGCATATTTTAAGAAAATCCTTTTCCAGCGGAAGGATCATCATTCCACCCATGTCCACCGAAGCCGGACTCAGAAGAATATTCTTCTCTCCCTCCTTGAAAAATTGCCAGGGTCTGTGTTTCTCCCTCGGGAAGATCAGGATCTGCCATTTCTCACGGAAAAAGGAAAGGATATTAAGCATGGGCTCAGCTCCCTTGGAAAGTTGACGCATAAAATCAGAAATCTGTGCAAAAACAAGCTCCATGGGCTCTTTCCTGTCCGACTCCAGAACCAGGAAATGCCTCAAGCCATCGTTGACGGCCGTAACTTTGCAGGCGCCTTCACTTACCAGGCTCTTGCCATACCCTTCCATAAGTGCTTCCAACTCATCCTCAACAGGCATAAATCCACGATTGCCAGCCTGGAAATGCATGTGATCGGGTGCAGAAGCTCCGCAACCTGGCGCATTATAGAATACGACAAGCTCGGGCAGCTGCCTTGAAAGATCAAGCAAACGCGTAAATTCAGCATCAATCGCCTGGGGGCTGTGATCCGTTTTCGAGATGGTAAAATGTTCTTTGAAAATAGGAAAAGGATTGCAAAGTATCTCATAGTCGCTGCCAAAAGCAACAAAGTCTTCTTCATGAGGACGATTGGGAGTGCACAAAAAGCAGGGTCTCTTCTCAATGGAAGACTGGTCCACTTTGGCTGCCGATGAAATGATCCTTTCTGGATTAAACTGCACGGTGATGCTAAAACCCTCAAATTCAAAATGCTTCAGTAGAGAAGCGTCAAGTTTGCTCCAATTTTCCCCCAGCAGGGGCCATCCGGTGATCTGATCATGGAACAACTTGCTTACTTTCTCTTGCATCATATTACATCTCCCTGTTCAATTTAATCCTGGCAGCCAGTTCATAGCTCCTGAGCCTGTCCTTATACTGGTTGTGCCGGTTCATGGCTTCAATACTGAGGGAAGCATCGGAGTTTTCCTCCCAACGCCGGCAAAGGTAAAGAGGATCATAGATCCTGCCTATCTGGTAGTGCCTGCTGAAGGCCAGTCCCAGGCCATAATCCTCCCCATAACTTACATTTGGAACATTGATCTCACGTAGCAAGGGTGTATAAAAGGCACGGGGAGCTCCCAGGCCGTTGATTCGGAGTGCATTGTTCCGTCCATTATCCGGGGTCCACTCTTTGTGGTCAATTACTCCTGGCGGAATCTCCTCCAGGTCAAAATTACACATGCGGTAAGATCCTACTACCATGGCACACTGCTGCTCATAAAAGGCCCCGACCATCCTTTCCAGGGTATGCTCATTTATATAAAGGTCATCACTGTCCAGTTGAACAGCAAACTTCCCGCAAAGCTCGTGATGAACACCCCAGTTCCAGCATCCGCCAATCCACAGATCCTTCCTGTCAGGAATCACATGAACCAGGCGGGGATGAAGGGCAGACATCTCTTCCAGGAGTTTTGTGGTGCCGTCAGTGGAGTGGTTATCCACTACTATCAGGTTAAAATCGAAGGAAGTCTTCTGGGTCAAAACCGAATCAATGGCATGGGAAATGGTTTTTACCCGGTTAAGTACCGGGATAATCACCGAAGCCTCTACAGGGAAATTTTTCCTGCCAAACTCAATGCTGGCAAAGTCCGGTTCCAGGTAAGCACCTAGCTCTTTCAGGTGAAGGGTGACCACCCGCTCCATCTCCACCTGCACCTCCCTGTTTCGCGGATTCACATAATCAAATATCTTTTCACCCGAGGAGCGTGAATCCATAGGATTGATGGTATACAAAAACTCCTGTATCCGGACCGGAAGGCTTGTCAGGCTGAGTTTCAGGCGAAGCTGATATAGCGCTGCAAACTGAAAGTCATCCGACAGGTCCCCTGCAGCAGCAATCAAGATCTGGCTCTTAAACAGGAGTACAGGTCCGAATTCAAAGTCGTCGCGCAAACTGCCCGCCTGGTAGTCGATGAGCGGGTGGGGGCTCAGTTTCCCCTCAAGCAGGTCGAAATGGTCGGAGTATACCATGGATGCATCCATATCCACAGCTACCTGTATAAATCTTTCCAGGGCCAGCATTCCAAAGGATACCGGAGCCTCCCCGCTAATGATCATTGTAAAATCCGAATCGGCCGAGCGATCAGCAATCATCCGAATCGCCTCGGCCGACTGCCTTCCGCTGGTTTTCAGGAAGGCCACTCCCGGGGCTAAGTTTTCCGGAGTTTCCGGGCCCATTATAAATACCCTGTTTACCAGCCCACCAGCCCTAAATTCATTAAAGGTATGATCCCACTCACCCGGCCCACCGGCGGGGATAAAACAATTAATCCTGGCCATTCTCTTTTTGCCCTGTTAAATAGTTAAGTATCTTTTTCATCATCTGATCTCTATCCGAAGGCTCCATGATGCATTCGAAGGGGAAGCCCATGGCAATCGAGCTGTAAGCTCCGCTGTATGCCACTGCTGCTGAAGCATTGTTCTCACGGTAGCGGATCAGTGTCGTGGCACTGGAATCGGCAGGCACCAGTGCATCGGCTCCCTCCACAGTATAAATTTTCGGATCGATACCCGTGTTAAACCAATGGGTATCAGCATAGACTCCGAAGCCGGGATCCATAAAGTAAAAGCCTCCTTTGCGGCTGGCATTGCCGGTCCGCCACCTGTATTTTAAGAGAGAGGCCACAAGGCTATCCTGCCCGTTAATATGAACATCACTGGCAATGTGTGCCCCGGATATGAAAAGGCTCCCTCCGCCTTCAAGATAGCCATCCAGATGCTCCAGCATGGAAGGGGAAAGCACCTGGTAGAGGGGAAGTGAATCATTTTTCGGCAAATAGGTGGTCCTTTCCTCCCCGGCAATAAAATCAATCACATCGTACTGCTCTAGATCAATGGAATCATCCTCCACAGCTTCATCACTGCTGGTCACAAATGAATAAGCTGCCCTGGCTATGGAGGCACCGTGAATCATCGGGAAGTCAAAGCTGTTGCCGGGAATTACCACCTCCTCCAGGTCGGCATAGGAGGCACCATGCCCGGGCGAATCATCATCTAGCCATGGGGAAGCTTTAAGGTAGTCGTACTGTGCCCCCACCGTGTGCAGGTCTTCATACCAGGGTACCCCCTGATCAATCATGGGCATAAAACCTGAATGGGCTGTATCTTCAAACCATGCCGGACCGCCTGTTCTGTCAAATGCACTGATCATCAACACAGTGCCCCTTGAGTCGCTCCGCTTGCAAGCTGATACCACCTCCGAGGGGAAGCTCTCCCCTCCCCCGTTAATAGCGCTAAGCTTAAAGGAATAAATGGAATCGGGATGGGCCCCCTCAAGAGTAAAATGCTCCTCATCAACAGTAAGTCCCGAATCAAAATCTTTCCCGTTAATGCTGGTATAGACCCTGTAGGCATCAGGGTCTGCTGTGGATTCCAGTGGATCGGAAACCGGCTGCCACGAAACCCTGATTCCACCCTCGGGTAAAAGAAGTGTACTTAGATGATCTACAGGTAAAGGCTGTACCACATATTCACTCCCATGAAGAGATGATAGAAACCTCAACATTCCCTTATAGATGGCACGGCTGGTGTGGAAACGGAACATGGGTTCCTGTCCGAACCTGGCATCGATGAAGTTCTGGTGGGAAAGAAGCTCCAGCATCATGGTGGGTACATTGGGTCGAAAGGCCTCACTATAGGCCTGGTCCCATAAGCCACGCCGGGTCCAGGCCGGATCGTACAGGGTCCTTATATCATCCACTATCTGCGTTTGTATCAGGTCGGCCAGATCGCGTGAGGCCATTCTTGAGAGTCCCGATGGAAAGGGACCCTTCCTGTATTTGGTACTGAAAATCCCCAGGCTTCCAATCACCGTATCGCTCCCGCTTATGCCGGCATCCGTATGAAAGGCAAAGGACAGATCGACCGGGATACCCAGTCCGGCCGCCTTTTTATTGGAGCTGGGTCCGGAGGGCGCACCCATCAGGTAGGAGACCCACTCGCCCCTGGACTGGTAATCGTCCTTGTAATCTTCTTCAGGGCCATTCAATTTCCACACCAGTGAATCGGGAAAACCTGCATACTGAAGGTAGTACCTGGCTGCCTCATGGTATCGAGGTCTCATCCCTGTTAGTCCGTTCCTGGAAATGTTACCCATACCGCCGCCAAATCTGACGGCATCGGCAGTTACCACAGCTTTTCGCATGGCACTTTCGTTGGTAAGCACAAGCTTTCCACTCTCCGGATTCAGGCCCTTATCAAATCGGAACCTTCCCAGGTAAACCCATGTGCCTCCACCCATTTGCTGGTTTACAGAGAATTCCGTGACACCACCCGCATGATGTACCTGGTAGCGTGCATCATCCACACTTTCCTCAAGCGAATAATAGGAAATATATACTCCATATTCTCCCATTTCAGGAATATCGGGGATCCACTGAACTGAGGCTGCGGCATCCCTGACTGCGGGCATTTGCTGCCAGGTTCCCAGGGTAAAGGGATTTTCATCCACGTAAGGAGGACTTCCCAACCCAAAGCCAGTTTCCCCGCTGTAAAGGTTTTCCGGATCAGCGGAAACAAAGATGCTTTTTCCAGTGCTGCCGTCATTATCAACAATCACCTCATGCACCTGCCAGTCGCGCTCCCTGGGTAAGAATACTCCCGCCCCGGCATTTTCCAGCATGGGAACCAACATCTGAAGCGTGTAGGCCATAGGGTATATATCCTCAACCGTTTGAAACAAGCGTGCTCGTTGCCACTCCCAGCGGTGAAGCGAGGGTTCATAGTACCAGCCGTGGCTGTGCCAAAGGGCTATATTCTTATTATAGAGAGCAGCTTCTGAAAGGTAGGGTTTGGAGAGGTTCCTGACCAGCGGGGGATCAGAACGACGAAATTTCTTAATACTTCTGGACCGGTCGAGCTGCTTTGGCTGCGTGCGATAATAATTGGGCACATACTCCCGGATATTCTTCCCCGCCGAGTATACTTCAACAAAAAAGGATTCACTCAAATTACCACACCCGACAAGCAATCCCCTTTCGATGGAATCAATCACAGGCAAACGTGCAGGGAACCTGGAGAGCCGACTGTCAGCCATCACCCTGACCCGCTTGCTTTTGTGATAGATGATTACCGTATCAATCCTGGTGGAGTCTTTTTTTTGATATCCAGTAGCCTCCACTAACCAGGCTCCGTTGAAGAGCTCATCGGCATTCTCTATTACCTGAATACGCAGGGCCGAATCGCTCATGGCCCCATTCTCCTGGGAAAAAACAGGTATAAGCATGAAAAGCTGCAGAAGAATAAGGATTGAAAGGGAGCCGGTTTTCATGAACATTTCTAATAGATATAATACTTTTGGGATAAATTAATGAAGCCTTCCCTGTCCTTGTTCCAGTAGGGACGCAGCTTCTCAAAGTTAAAATCCTCCAGCAAAGACTTCCTGAGCACATCCGACCCAAGCACCTTATCAAACATGCTGAAACGATTCTCCTGTCCCCTGAAGGGGTTAAACTCCGGATCAATCCTGTGGGCCTCCTGGAGAAAGAAAAACTGAATTTCGCACAGGCTGGCATTCACAAGGTCGGTGATATACACCTGGACTCCCTGCAGGGGAAGCCCCTTCTTTGCCATATAATAGGGTTTTAAGAAGATGGGGCGAAACAGAACGCCCGGAAGATCCAGTGCATTCATTGCATCCGACAGGCTGTCCGCATCAATATTTTCAGTTAACAGTACCTGGAATGGCAGAGTATAGCCAATCCCGATCATGGCTGCATCAAGCTCACCTATGATGCCGGTGGCGGGATAGTAAAATGCAGAGGTAAATTGAGGAATATGTGGGGAAGTGGGCACCCATTCAAGGCCTGTCCTTTCAAAGGTCATATCCCTGGTCCAGCCTTCCATGGGAACTACACTAAGCCGGCAGGAGACTCCCCCGGAAAGCATGCCCTCAGCATTTAAAAGCTGTGCAAGCTCGCCGCAGGTGAGACCGTAAACATAGGGTATGGAGTACTGACTCACAAATGACTTATACCCTTCCTCCACCAGGGTACCTTCAACGCGTAAGCCCCCCAGGGGATTGGGCCGGTCGAGAATCACCACCTCTATGTCCAGCTCGGCAGCAGCCTCCATCACAAGCCCCATGGTAGAGATGAAGGTGTATGAACGAACCCCGACATCCTGAATATCATAGACAATCACATCCACGCCCTCCAGTGTCTCCGGCAAGGGCTTCCTGTTTTTTCCATACAATGAATAGACCGGGATTCCTGTCCTGGCATCCACCTG
>JAOZLK010000046.1:11793-13903 GCA_029934875.1 Bacteroidales bacterium
ACTCCATCCACCAGGGTTTGTACCTTCCTTCCCCGGGCATCAAAAACTTCAAGGGTCACCAAATCCGCAGTACTTATGGAAAATGAAATAGTAGTCTGCTGCCCGAAAGGGTTTGGGAAATTTTGTTCCAAAGAATAAGTCACTTCCCCGGATGCATTTGGCTCAATAGCTGTGGTATTCAGCTCGTAAACCCTTAAATAGTCGATCACCAGCTCCTGCGGAAACACCGTATTTGCATCGGGAGATCCCGGCCAGTAGCCCCCCACCGCCAGGTTGAAAAGGAAGTGAAATCTTTTATCAAAGGGAGCAGGAGCCTCCCCGCCCGACGACCACCAGTCTGTATCGGTCTGGACCTGGTAAAGCTCTTCATCCATATACCAGCGAATCACTCCCTCTTCCCACTCCAGGGCAAAATCATGAAACTCATCAGAAAAGTTCCCTGATGACAATAGGTAAGACTTTCCTTTGTGCGCATTACTGGGCCACTGGCCACCGAAATGCAGGGTACCGTGAATCTCATTTGCTTCATGGCCAAGAAACTCCACCATATCTATTTCCCCGCTTGCTGCCCAGGTTCCATACTCCATATCGGTAGGTAACATCCACATGGCGGCCCACAAGCCCTTACCGATGGGCATCTTTGCCCTTAACTCAAAACGGCCATAGGTCCAGTCGCCCTGATCCTTTGTCCTGATCCGCCCGGAGGTATAGTCCTTCCCCTCAAAGCTTTCTTCTTTTGCAATGATGTGCAGCATTCCATCAGTCACCACCACATTCTCTTTCCGGTAATACTGCTCTTCGTTGTTCCCCCAATCGGTGAGGCCTTCAGAGGCGCCTGTCCCGATCTGGTAGGACCACCTGGTCAGATCCAGCTGCTCACCATCAAATTCATCCGACCACACAAGATCCCAGTTTTGAGCCCATAGGGTCATAGCGAGAAAGGTGAAGCATATTATCAGTAATCCTTTCATTTTCTCTTTCTTTTTCATTTTCTCTTTCTCTTTCTCTTTTATTCGTCTTAAACAAATACCGGATCCTGCCTAGCCATACCACTTTCGTTCCCGGCCCTTGAGATTGCCAATCACATCGATGGTGGTGTTCACATCATCCACAATCTGGAAATCAAACATGCCCACGCAGATAAAATCGGCTCCGTTTTTAAAGGCCCAGTTAAAGCCATCCTCCGGTTCGATGGCACCGGCTGCAAGCACCTTGAAGCCCATCACCGGCACGGTGGCACGATTCACAAACTCTACGGTTCTGTCAGGAAACAGGCAGAAACAGTTATTGTGAAACTTGTTATGATCCAGGTAATTCTTTCCATCCACTTCGAAGGGCACCCTGTTCTCGATGGGATGAGCCGACCAGTAGTTGTCGTGATGCATGGTCTTCATATAGTAATCGGGTATAATCCCCTGCTCCTCGCAGGCGATCAGGGCATCCACCGTATGGGAGGCCAGCCCGGCTGTATATCCCTGTTTGCGGATGTGGTCCAGCATCTTTTCTACCACATCGATACGATTGTCCCTCACCAGCCAGTCAACCTGGTTCCCCTGGATCTGCACAATATCCACACCGAAATCAATTGCTTTATCGATATTTACAAAGTAATCATCGTTCTTCAAATCGGGATGGACCTGGGAAATTACCTTGATCTTACTTCCCGTGGCCTTTTTATACTTGGAGAGCAGGGCATTGGTCGGGAAGCCGATATTGATGGTATCGATCCCGGCCTGCTCAGCCAGCATAAGTGTTTCGTAAACCTTTTTCTCCGTATTATAGGCCTTGAAAAGGGAAGATACATAGACCAGGTCCCTGGCATGGGCCCATCCCCCTACCAGGTTTCCACCGGCCACCAGCCTGCTGATTTCATGGGGGCCTATTTTCCCTTTAGGCAGCTCTCCTTTAAGCTCGTTCAGGGATGAGAAATTCAATTGGATTGTTGCTCCCGACATCACATCCACCTGTCTGGAGCTGTGACGAAAAGCTCCCCAGCCCATGGCTCCCAGAATGGGAAGGGAAGCCAGGTTCTTCAGCACTTCGCGACGGCCATTCAGTGATGTCTCACCAGCTTCGGAATCCGTAACTGAGCCAGCTTGAGAATCCGGTT
>JAOZLK010000436.1 GCA_029934875.1 Bacteroidales bacterium
GGGGTTACCGGTTCGCAGACTTCGTGCGTATCGGCTTTCCCCTGACCCTGTTGGCAGGCGAAGAACGCAGCCTGGAACTTCGTTACAGTCCGGCCGATACAGAAGACAGGGTGG
The DNA here is from genome assembly GCA_029934875.1 of Bacteroidales bacterium. Lineage (GTDB taxonomy): Bacteria > Bacteroidota > Bacteroidia > Bacteroidales. Next base: position 115 of record JAOZLK010000436.1, read on the forward strand.
TGAGGGATATCCTGACCCTCAATTCCGATATAACATCGGATACGCTGATTCAACGTATTGCCATACAGGTTCACCTGGAGGGGACAAAAGGACTGGCATCCAATGAAGAATTGAACCATAACAGCTTCCGGGTATTTCCGAATCCTTTACATGATGTACTTCATGTGGAAAGCCCTCAAGCATCCGGTGCCCTGCTAAGTATTTTTGAAATTAATGGATCCCTGGTGCTGAGGGAAGTTCTCAAAACGAATCGTTCTTCAATAAATCTCGAGAAACTGGAAGCCGGCCTGTACATCATTGAAATTTTCGATGCGGCCTCGGGCAGGGTCCAAAGGAAAAAGATGATAAAGAAATAAAGGCTTCTTCACCGTATTTATCAGGCACTTCGAGTGCAATTCTAATGCTCCCCTAATAGGGGACATTTCACTTATACTCCTATATATAGTAGAACCTAACTACCTGAACCTATGAAACAGCAAGGTACTCGTCACGTTATTCACGTGAACGTCACATCCGGGATATGTAAAATTTTCACCCTGAGTTTCTTATGCCTCTTCCTCTTTTCTCAGCTTGGGGCGGCATCAGGGCCTGGAGCAATAACTCTCCAGGTTGAAGTGTCTGGCAAGGTGATTGATGAATATGGAATGGGAATGCCTGGTACCACAGTGCTTGTAAAAGGAGGTACCCTGGGTGTGGTTACCGATATGAATGGAGACTACACAATCACGGTGGATGAATCCGCTGTTCTGACATTCAGTTTTGTGGGATATCTGACTGTGGAGGAGAGCGTGGCAGGCCGGTCGATTATTAATGTTTCCCTTGAGCCTGATGCAACAGAACTGGACGAAGTTGTTGTGACAGGATACCAGACTCTTTCAAAGGAGCGGGTAACCGGTTCATTTGAAACACTTACTGCCGATGTGATCCAACAACGACCCACCAATAACTTTGTGAGCAGGCTTGATGGTCTTGCCTCGGGTGTTGCAGTTACAAATGGTGTTGTTGAAATCAGGGGGAAAAGTACCATCCTCGGGGTTGGCAGTCCCCTATACGTGGTGGATGGTTTTCCACTGGCCAGCTCCACGCTTACCGTGAACCCGGAGGATATTGAATCCATCACCATTTTGAAAGATGCAGCAGCATCCTCTATCTGGGGCGTCCGGGCCAGCAACGGGGTGATTGTTGTGACGACCAAAAAAGGGACCAAGAAGGGGACCAGGGTGGATTTCTCTGCCTTTATTGAGATTGGGGAAGATGTGGATTATAATAAGAGGAAGTGGTTGTCCACGGCTGATGAGGTTGACCTGTTCCAGGAGTATTGGGAAAAGGGATGGTACAAAAGCGTGAGGGGGGAGATTGGACTGAACTACCCCTTCAGCCTGCAGGAGGAGGCAAATATCTATCTACTTGGATACGCGCCGGATGGCGTCCAGTGGACAAAGGAGGAGTTTGATGCTTATATTGATGAATTGAAAACCAAGGACCTACCCGGTCAGTGGGAAGAGCAAATGCTTCAGAAATCAATCAGGCAGACTTACAATTTTTCAGTGTCAGGAGGCAGCGAGAATAACAGCATCTACGCCTCCATGGTTTACAATTACAACCAACCTGTAAGTCAGGGTAATCATGATGATCGATTTGTCCTGAATGTGAGAGATGAATTCAGGGTGAAGGATCGCTTTGTATTCCATGCCGGAATGAATGCCAGCATGCGAAACAATACCAAGAACGGCTATTGGCCCAACGTTGTGGAGACCATAGATCCATATGCCGAACTGGTGGATGGGTCCGGAACACCGATACAGTACTATACCCATCTCAGTTCCTGGTCCCTTCGCGAAAGGGAAGCCATTCCCGGAACCTTCCCCTATACGTTTTCTTACCTGGACGAGATGAACAACCGGGACAAAACCCAGCAGAAAACTGACATCAGAACCCAGTTTGGAATGGGTATAAAAATAATTGAAGGGCTTCATTTTGATTCCAAGTTTCAATATGAGATCGGATCCGATAACGAAGATCATTTCAACACCATGGATTTACCATCACAGAGATTTCTGGTAAACGATTATTACATGCCTGATGCCTATGATGAGGACAGTGTTGCTCTTGGATACCAGATACCGGTAGGGACCCAGTATAACTATTACAGGCGGGGTTATTACGCCTGGGATTTCAGGAATACACTTACATTAGACCGCTCTTGGAATGACCACCAGATCACTGTATTTGGTGGTACTGAAGTCCGAAAGCATGCCAGTGAGGGGCTCAGATCCAGGCTCTATGGTTACGACGCGCAGACCACCAATTACATCCCGGTAAGTGAATATGATTACCGCTCAGGGGCCATAGTTGGCTGGAACAAGAATACCTACAACAGCGGTACGATGTCAGATATCTGGAATAACGATATCCGGGAAGTGTCCTTCTTCGGTAATGCAGGATACACTTTCAGAACCAAGTATTCACTCACCGGAAGCTACAGGGTTGATCAAAAAAACCTTTTCGGAAGTGATCCAAGGTTTCGCTACAAGCCGCTGTGGTCGGCCGGTGCAAGCTGGCAGATATCAAAAGAGGATTTTATGCAGGGGATCGATTTTCTCAACAGGATGACCCTGCGCGTTACATACGGACTGGGTGGTAATGCCACCAATAAATATTCTCCTTATGCCCAGGCAACACCGGAAATCAGGGCCTGGGGAGACCGCTTGTTTGACCTTTTAAAGCTGGACCGGCCTGCCAATGATCAGCTTAAATGGGAGGAAACCGCCATACTGAATTTTGGTATTGATTTCTCCATGTTCAGGAACAGGTTTGGTGGTAGCATTGAGTTTTATAATAAGAACAGCACTGACCTGCTTGGTGATCGCCCGCTGGATCCAACCAACGGATTTACTACCGCCACAATAAATTATGCTTCCATGAATAATAAGGGAGTGGACCTCGTACTGAGGGGGGACATTATAAAAACGGGAGAATTCATATGGGATGCCAGGCTGCTGTTCTCTTACAATAAAAATGTAGTAACGGATGTGGTCAATGAAAACATCGTTCCTGTCTGGCTTGCTTACCAGGGTGCACTAAGGGTTGGACAACCACTGGAAAATCTTTACTCATTTGATTACGCAGGCCTCTCGGATGGGGGAGAAGTGATGATCAATACCGCAGAGAATGGAGCCATTAGCTGGAGGGATTACAAAGGGACTGAAACCGAAGAGGACCTGATCTATTGGGGGACGAGTAAAGCGCCTGTCTATGGTGGTTTTTCCACCTCAGTTTCCTACAAGGGATTTAGGCTGAATATGAACCTGTCCTACAAATTCGGCCACCATTTTAAACACTATTACACCGTAGGTGTGGATGGCTACTACGAAGGGGTGCGGATGGATGATATCTGGACCACCCGCTGGAAGGAACCGGGTGATGAATTAATAACACGCACACCTAAGATTGCTTATAACAGAAAAAATCCCTATACGGGAATAAAGGAGTTCTGGTGGGATAGTTATGATGCGGATTGGTACTGGCTTGATTCACAGGATAACATCCTGGATGGAGGATATATCAGGATAAAAGATATTATCCTTACCTACACAATTCAGCCCAAGCGCCTGGCAAAAACACCGATCAAAGCCTTGAGTGCCAGTGTCCAGGTAAGCAATCCTTACACCTGGCTTGCAAATGACCGGGGAATCGATCCTGATGAGCGAAACCATAATCCCAATTCAAGCTATTACAGAAGGAGCACAGCAGGGTGGACCGGACTCAGGTCCTTTATTGTTGGAGTCAGGGCTACATTTTAAAATCTAAGAAGATGAAAAGATATATCATAACTATCATGACACTGGCACTCACATGCCTGAGTGCGTGTGACGAATTTCTGGACGTAATTCCCACAGGGACACTTATTCCAAGCACCGTGGAGGATTATGATAAATTGTTGAATAACGGAAACCTCATTTATACTAACTGGTACAACCTTCACTATATGGATCCGGATATGTATATGCCTGATGAGCATTATAATAATATATGGCAAAATCAGTGGAAGAAACAGTATACATGGAGTGAGGATCCCTATGATGAGAAGGATCAGGATGGGGACTGGAACCAGCGTTACAAGTATATCTACATATACAACCTGGTCATCAATGATATTGACAATGCGCCCCTGGGAAACCGCCTGGAGACCGATCGTGCCCTGGTCAAGGGGGATGCCCTTGCCCAGCGGGCCATGGATTTTTTCATACTGGTCAATGAGTATGCTCACCATATTACCGAAGATAACCTGAATGAACCGGGTGTTCCCATGCCGCTGGTGGGAGACCTGGAGGTCCAGTTGCCCAGATCCACGATAGGGGAAGTCTATGACCT
>JAOZLK010000437.1 GCA_029934875.1 Bacteroidales bacterium
CCACCAGATAATATCCTTGCCTTTGCAGAATCGGAAGCAAGATCTTCCGGACCCCATGCAAAAAAATGGAAGAGCCTGATTGATTACTCGGTCAATCTCTAGAAATTTGCAGCACTTTCTTGCCTCCTACGACCTCAGCAACCTGCAATGGACTTTGTTGTGTCTTTGTGGAGTATTGATTGGGATGTCAAAAACCGGCATCTCGGGAGTAGGATTGATGGTGGTTCCCATCCTTGCCAATGCTTTTGGAGGTAGGGTTTCGGTGGGACTATTGCTTCCCATTCTGATTTTCGCAGACATCATTGCCGTTGCGTGGTACAACCGGCATGCTGAATGGAAGCATGTGCTGAGATTAATCCCCTGGGCCCTGGCAGGAATAGGGATTGCCACCCTGGTGGGAAGAAGTATTTCCGACCTTACATTCAACCGAATACTGGCCATCCTGGTGCTTTCGGGCATTGCGGTCCTAATCTGGCAGGATCTCAGAACTCAAAAGGATAAAATTCCAAAATCAAAATACTTTGCTGCCATCCTGGGTTTAATGGGTGGCTTTGCCACTATGATGGGAAACGCAGCCGGTCCGGTTATGGCACTCTACCTGCTTTCCATGCGACTTCCCAAGAACAAATACATCGGAACCGGAGCCTGGTTCTTTTTCATCGTAAATGTATCCAAGGTACCATTGCACATCTGGTCCTGGAAGACCATTACCCTTGAATCTTTCAAGCTCGATCTATTGATGATCCCGGCCATTGCAGCAGGAGCTTTTCTTGGCATCTGGCTGGTTCGCTTCTTCCCGGAAAGGATGTACAGACTCCTGGTAATTGTTACAACCCTCCTGTCAGCTTTTCTCCTGTTCTAAGCCTGCTCCGGGAGTATTCTTCTTGAGAGAGTTCTCACCTGCATCTTTCCCTTCCAGGAGTGATTGAACGGCAGATACCATTTCCTTTTGCGTAAATGGTTTGGCTATGGACTTTGCTGCCCCGAAGATCCTGGCTATCTGGAGGTAATTATCTGCCGAAACCTTCCCTCCACCTGACATGGCAATGATCTTAAGGTCAGATTTGATTCTCCTCATTTCCCGAATCGTCTCAAGCCCTTCCTTCTCGGGCATAATAATATCAGTGATTACCAGGTCAGACCCGGATTCTTTAAAAAGCTTAATCCCCTCGACACCACTGGTCGCAATCTCAATCTCATAGCCAACTCTCTCAAGCATTTTCTTTAACATCAGGAGAATATGGGGTTCATCATCAATGATCAGGATTTTTTGCATCAGGAAGCTTTTTTTATCTCTGGCGTAGTCAGTACCTTTCGGATTAATTCACTGAATTCGCTCAATATTAGTGGTTTAGAAATTACTTCGGCAATTCCGAATTGTTTTATGGCATCTTTTGGAATGGAATCCTGGTAGCCCGTGATAATGATCGATTTTAAATCGGGCCGAATCTGTCTCATATTTCCGATCAGTTCAGTACCCAGCATCTTAGGCATGGCCTGATCTGTAACCAGGAGATCATACTTCTCCGGATGCTCTTTGAAATCCGCGAGTGCCTCCTGGCTGTCACTTTTGATATCAACTGTGTAACCCAGACTTTCCAGCATTCTCTTACCCATAAATGTAATCTCTTTCTCGTCATCTACAAACAAAATGCTGCCTTTGCCCCTTTTTACCTTCTGTGAGGCTTCCTTTTGAGAAACAAACCTTTCGGTATGCTGGGGCAGGTATATAATAAATGTGGAACCTACTCCGGGCTTACTTTCAACCACAATGGTCCCATTATAATTATTTACAATACCGTGCACAACAGACAGCCCCAGACCCGAGCCGGATCCAACTTCCTTCTTGGTGAAGAAGGGCTCAAAAATCCTTTCAATGGTGCGCTTATCCATCCCGTGCCCGGTATCCGAGATTTTCAGTCGCACGTATGTTCCCTTTTGTATCTTGGCCGTTCCCTTAATGGGCCGGGCTCCTACCTCTACTAAATCAAGCTTTACACTCAGTTCCCCACCGCTGGCTTTCATTGCATGTAAAGCATTTGTAGCAAGGTTCATAATTATCTGGTGCATCTGGGTTGCATCCGCTAATACTGTACCTGTTTCGGCATCAAGATCCTGCCGGATTTCTATATTTGAAGGGAAGGAAGCCCGAATCAGCTTCATAACCTCCACCACAATCTCATCCAGTTTCAGCGGTTTTTTATCGAAATCCACCTGCCTACTAAAGGTAAGTATCTGTTGTACAAGATCTTTCCCCCTTGTGGCAGCAACGTTTATTTGATCAATATCATACCTCAGTAGACTCTCCTCAGACAACTCTTCCAGAGCCATCTCGGTATAACCCAGGATGGGTGTAAGGATGTTATTGAAGTCATGGGCAATACCACCAGCCAATGTTCCAATAGTCTCCATTTTTTGTACCTGAATCAGCCGATCTTTAATCTTGGCCTTTTCCTTCTCGTGGTGCTTTCGGATCTCAATCTCCTTTTTCAGGTCCTTATTGGCCGAGGTTAACTGCCGGGTTCTATCCTTCACCCTCTTTTCCAGGGCATTATTGGCTGCCTGCACCTTCTCCTGCTCCCGTTGCAGCAACATCCTCATGTAAAAATCCTTACGTGCAGCGTGTTCCATGAAATAGCCGATGAACATTCCGATTACATTGGCGCTAATAAAAAAGTAATTGTTGTTTAGCAGTATTTCTATGGGCGTTTCTGAAATCCAGATGGCGGCAATTTCATAGGAGGCCACAATGGACCATCCGGCGATACTCGCATAGAGGAAACGAGCCTTGATAAAAGTATATCCGAAGATAAAAATCAGGATGAGCCCGGCATAATAAGTATAATGATCTGCCATATTCGCCGCGAAAATAATCATGACAATTATGGCCAGTCCTGTAAGGTACATAATGCACGACAGGGTGATCTGCATATACTTTTTAAACAGGGGGAAAAAGGAAAATATAAGGACCGTAACTAAAACCGGTATGGTGATCCCAAAGCGAATGAACCAGAAAATGCTTTTTAGTTCAGGAAGCAGCATTGCATCCAGAAAGGCAAAAACAGAAAAAAAGATAATAGCAAGAATAAGTGAGAATCTAAAAGGATTCAGGGAACGGTTGAAATAATCATTTCTGAAATCCTTCTCATAGTGACTTATATTTCCACTGAACGACAGCGTAAGCTTATTCAATTTCCAATCGTCACCACCGGAAGTGGGTAGCCCGAAAAGATTTCCCAGATATAAATTTCTGATATTCACGATTTAGGCTGCCTTAATTCTCAAAAAGAGATTTACTCCCAATGCCTCCATTTCGACCTCCACCTGGTCTTCTTTGGCTTCAGCTTCCAGGGCCATTCTCACCAGATCGTACTTTGACCTGTGATTCAGGTACCAGTCCGAAAGCACCTCCATCAGTCTTCTGGTGGGATTGCTGTTGGAGAAATTACCAATGATAAACTCACCACTTTCGTTCAGGTACTTGTAATACTTGTTAACCATGTACACAAAATGCTTGTCTTTAAAATAATCAAAGAGGCCGGCGCTCCAGATCAGGTCGTACCACTGGCAAGGCTTGAAACGCAAAACATTGATCTTAAAATAGTCAATTGAATCCTCAAAATCCCGGTTTTGTGCCTTGGCAAAATTGATGGCGTTCTGGTCAAAATCAACCAGGTCAAAATGCACATTACTTCCAGGATGCTTCTCCAAATATTCCTTCACATCAGTGGCAGGACCGGAACCAAGGATCAGGACCCTCTTCTTCACCTCCCCTGTATCAATTTCTTCACAACGCTTTTGGAAATATTCCTTCCGGTTTCGAACGGCATGTGCACCGGCCTGATCCTGGAAAAAACGGTCCCAGTTGCAATATTTCTTATCAGGATTCACATGTTCCTTATAAATATTGTGGATCAGGGAATAATCCCCCGGGTATCCAAATGGCTTTACAAATCCATGTCCGATCAGGGTATTCTCATTCAGTGATTCCTTGATCACATCCCTGAAAAATCCCAACTCTTCATCTTCAAGATTATTCACAATTGCAGTAAATTCTTTGTATTCACCAGGCTCGGGTCCCCCTTTTTTAACCAGGGTAATTAAGAAGTTTCGATCCTCTTCGGATAGCTGATTCAGAGTAACAGTGGGGTGTTTGGAGTTCATTTCAATAGAGAGTTTAGGATCAAATATTAAACTGAGTCAAGTATACGCGGAACCTCGACTCATGTTTCAATCAATGCCAAAAAGGGAGCATATTAGAACCAGTTTAAATAAGTGTACACTTTATATCTAACTTGAAACTACAAGTGAAATTCACTTTCTTTGATCGATCTGATTATGAGACGAAAAAGAAAGACATTTGGAAAATTCCTATTCCTGTTAGGAATCATCTTTACAGCCCTTATTATTTTCATTGGAAATAAGGCACTTGTAAAAACCTCGGAGGATGAGTACTGCGCCTCATGCCATATTCACCCCCACTCGAC
>JAOZLK010000438.1:0-2078 GCA_029934875.1 Bacteroidales bacterium
TGATCCGGCTAATAGCACAGCAGCCTGCAATATGGCCATGAGGTCTGAGGATAGAGGCTTGTATTCCGAAGCTGTGGAGTGGTACACGAAAGCCATTAAGATGGATTCAACGTTTGTTATAGCGTATAGTGCACAGGGTGCTTTATACAACAAGCTGGACCGCCCCACAGAAGCTATACTTACACTTCGTAAGTCACTGCGAATATCCCCGGCTTCCGAATATAACTATCTGGTATATAAAAATCTATCGGAAGCCTACTTTCGTCTTAATGATTACGGACAGGTTCTGGAATACCTTGAGAATTCGAAGGCGTTAAATCCTGATTATCCGGAGACAGAAAAGTGTTATGCCCGGCTATATGAAGCTAAGGGGGAAATCGAGAAGAGTGTTCTGCACTGGAGAAGGTACCTGGCCCTTGAGACAGATACCTCAAAACTTCGGGACGCACAGGGACACCTTGATTCTATAAGACTTCAGAAACCATGACAGAAAAAGGGCGGAAACCGAGATTCCCGCCCTACATTTTCATTCATAAACCTAATACTACCTGATTACAGCAATATTTATAACTTTCCTGTGCTCAGGGATCCTTAGCTCCAGGAAGTAGAGTCCGTCTGGAACCTGTCCCCCGTCATCCAGGTTACCGTTCCAGTTGACCGAGTACCTACCCGGCTCCATATCCATATGAATCAGCGTCTTCACAACCTGTCCGCTGATGTTGAATACCCTCATAACCACGGGTACTTCCTTATCACCAATAGCCGTGATCTCAAAGTTGATCCGGGTATCCTGGCTAAACGGATTTGGCTGGTTTTGATGCAGTTTCAGAGCATTCATTCCAGACAGATTCAGGAAGCTATTAGAAGTATTCTGCGGATCAGAACCGCTGCTTAAATCTGAGATTTCACCCGCATCACCGTTACCTTTCCGTTTACCCCCTAATTCGGCTAAATCCATTAACAGTTGCTCTCTGATCCTGTATGCTGCCTCCAGCCATGCATTGCCCAGATCTTCAGGAATATCACCACCCTTCATATATCGATTCACTCTTTTAATAAAGTTATCGATATGGTCAATGGCTGACTCAATTTCCTCCTTGTTAATCTTAGATATAGTTTGATTCAAATCTCCAATCAACTTTTTTGCGACCTTCCTTGATATAGCCTCATTATACAAAGAACTAGACACAGAATTTTTTAAGTCGCCCAGTGTATGAATGGGATCAATGGATTCTTCCACAATGAATATCTTAGTAGCTCCTCCATCTTCGTTATCATGGGTCACCATGAGATATTTCGAAGTTGGATCCACGGTAATCGCATAAGGATCGTCAAGCCCTGAAATCGTGGTAACTTCCTCCAGACCCATGCCCGGATACAGTGAAGCTCCATACCCGGGTATGATGCTGTAATCCATCCTGTAAACCGTGATTGTACCATCAACCGGATCAGTAATATACACGTACATGGCATCCGGTCCTATGGTGATGTTCCTGGAGGATGAGCCCCTTCTTGAACTTGCGAGCACATTACCGAATTCCGTGCCTGGAGGCTGGAAGATATCGATGATCAGTATCTCACCAATGTCAGTCGTGGCAACAGCCAGGGCAGCATCCGGAGTTATGGCAATATGCCTGGTGGATGAACCACGGCCAGACCTGGCAACCACTTCATTGTATTTAGCACTCAATGGATTCCTGTCTATAATAGTTACACCATTCAAGCCTGTGACCAGGATCATCCCGGCATCCGGAGTGACTCTGATGCTCCTGTTTCTTGTGCCGGTTCTCAAATTAGATACCACTCGATCAAATCCCCCGCTTTCGCTATCCACATCAATCACTGAAACGTATTCCGATGCATTATTGGCCACATAGACCTTTTTATCGGAGGAAACAGCTACCCCATAGGGATGATCTCCCACCGGGATAACATTGATCTCTGTGTGGAAATCTGATGACTGGGGATCAATATCCAACACACTCACAGAGTTTGAGAGGAAATTGCTCACATAAACCTTTGTGCCTTCAGGATTCACATCGATATCTATGGGACCCTTGCCTACGGCAATAGACGGT
>JAOZLK010000438.1:2088-4485 GCA_029934875.1 Bacteroidales bacterium
CGTCATTGTGACGTGTGAATTTCCCCATCCATCAGCGACCATAAAAATCAGATTAACTTTCTGGGCAAAATACAGCAGATCAGCTTCAGGGAAATAGTAGGACAGGATATCTGCACGATTCAACATAATCGGCTGATAAACATATACATAAAAACAGAGGGGGCCCATAAACATCAATGGGTGTAACGGATCCAACTCCGGTTCCGTCTCCAAAGTTTGTGACATAAGCATACGCTGCATCATGCGGGATCACCACAGACCTTGTATTGGAACCTGATCTGGCTCCTCTTGCCCAGTCGTAACTGGGATCATTATTTGGATCCACCACATCAAAGTCGATGGTGTTGCTTAGTACGCCCCCTTCCATTACCTTGACACTCACCGGACCGTCAACGGCCCCGGCAGGCACCTTGACAGTAATGTAGTTCAGCGAAGCGTCCGTCACTACCGCGTCAATTCCGCTGAATACCACCTTGTTGTTTAAAAGTACAGGATCAAATCCGCTCCCACCCAGAGTTACCTCCGTACCAGCCACACCGGAGGGCGGATACAGGTATTGAATGTATGGTGCCTGAGCTTCTGCTGCAGTGTTGAAAGTGGAGCCACCGCCTCCAAATGATTGTTTTGGTGAGGATACATCCGTGATGGCATCGGTCAGAGTCACCACATAGTCCTCTTGATATGCCAGTGACTGGTCCGGCCTGAAAACAACACTCCTGTTCTCCTCCAGAAACTCGAATTTGCCAGGAACCGGCACCAGTTCCCCATTACTCTCAAACTCCAATTTAAAGGAGGTTTCGGAAATGGAGGTCGCGTCGATGGGTTCGCTAAACTCAGCTACCACCGGAGTTTCAACCCCAATATTTGAAATGTGCTCCCCTCCCGGTCCCAGATAAATGAGCTCAGGTGGAGCAACTTCAACCGTGTTAAATATGAACACCGCCTGATTCGTCATTGGAACGTCATACTTATCCAGGATACCGGCACTAAGGCTTACAGTATATTCCTCTCCCTCCATCAGGCTGAGATTCGGAATGTATTCCATCTCCTTGTTGTCATTAGTCCATTTCAGGTCCCCCTCCACTAAAGCTCCGCTCTTATCGTCAAAGGTAAAACCGGCCTCTGTGGAAGGCATGTCCATTGGCTTACTGAAGAATACCCTGATGGTGGACAGGATACTTACCTGAACTTCTCCATCCTGGGGGAGGACATCCTGAACTGTGGGTGGGGTAATATCCTTAGGTTCCGTTTTAAAACCGTGCGTATAGAGCGGACCCTGCCGAACATTGTCTTTCATATCTGTGATCCCGGCGATATTCAAGATGTAGTCCTTGTTGTACTCCAGCGCCTTGATGGGGGATACCAGTACCGTATTCTCATATTGCCCAAAGTGCAGGTAGCTACCTCCTACGATCTCCCCGCCTGTTTCATCTACCTGGAAATAACAGGTACTCTCCTCAAAGGAATTTAGATCCACCGGCTCAGAGAACTCTACTGTCATCGTTGGAGTTAATTCCAGAGCTTCAGTTCCATCGGGACTGACACCCACTACAACCGGAGGCTCATGGTCACTGTTGGAGATTAAATTATAGGGACCAGGTGGGGTGTTAGCCTCTGTACCTATTTTAATTTTGGTTGCTTGCATGGGATTGTCATTCTCAGCACCTTCATCATCATTATAAAACTCCTCAGGGAAGTCGGTATAAATCGTATGTGCGTGAATGTACGGACTGATGTTCCCGGGTTTGAGGGGTGTTTCCCATACATACCCGTCCAGGGGTTGAATGTGTATCCAATACTCGTTGGATCCGGTTCCCAGGTCTAGCGGGACAGGTATCACAAAGTCACCCTCGGCATCCGTATAGGTATGGATCATAACCTGTTCTTCAGAGTTTATGGCCTCTACTGCCAGCACAAGGGCGCCTGCTACGGCAGGATAGGAACCCTCAACAAGTTCCCCGTCCCCATACGTTACATTACCTGAAATATATCCAAGCATATCTTCAGTCGCCTCATTGGGATAGCGATAGCTGGCCCAGGCCTCATCATCAGGTTGGAGGTGTCTGCCTTCCGTTCCGTATCCAAGCATGAAGAACATTGTGGCATCGGGAACTCCGGACTGGATCAGACCGAGAACATGCCCTATCTCATGGGTGGCCACACTCTGAATATCGAAGGATTCCGACTCTGTATCTCCCTCCTGCAGGATGGCAAAAGGCGTTGTTTCATGGTTTTCATATTTCGGGTTAAAAACAATATCAGCGTCCAGGATCTCAGCCTGCGATGAACCCGGAATCATCCTCAGGGTTTTTGCGGTCACTGCCAACACTCCTGGAGCAAATGGGAAATGATCATCCTTGAAGGATATCAGGTTGACTCCGTCAGTACCGGACGCCT
>JAOZLK010000047.1 GCA_029934875.1 Bacteroidales bacterium
GGGGAATGGCCCGGTCACCATCTTCATGGGCCTCATAGTCGGTATCAAGCAGGTAAAGTGTAATCCTTCCCACGAGGACCTGCCATATCCTTGCGTGCAAAGTTCTTCCAGGAAGCACGATCTGCACTGATTTCCAATTTCCTTTTTCATCCCTTACCGGTGAAATTGGAAGCCTTGAAAAATCCTGTGCATCACTTAAGGCCACCTGCTCACCCCCGGCGGTAATCAACTGGCGGAAATATCCATACTTGTACAGAAGTCCGACACCGGTCATGGGAACATTGAAATCACTGGCCTCCTTCAGGTAATCTCCCGCCAACAATCCCAAACCGCCTGAAAAGGTCTTCAGGGAATTATGAATCCCATATTCCATACTAAAATAGGAAATGGTGGGAAGTCCCTCCTTCGATTTTTCGGACATATATTCCTGGTACTTCTTATATATCGACTGAAGACGGTTTGAAAATTCATCATCGGCTTCCAATTCTTTGAGCTTATCCAGGGAAAGTCTTTCCAATAATTCAATCGGATTTTCTTCCACCTCAACCCAGAGCTCATGATCGATGTAGGCAAAGAGGTCAATCGCATCCTGGGTCCAGGACCACCAGAGGTTCCGTGAGATTTCTTCCAGTGACTTCAGCTTATCAGGAATGCTTTGATGTACATTAACCCTTCTCCAGAATGGATGTATATTCACAAGGGCCTGTTCGGTTTCCGGCAACCTTTCAATCCGATCCTTTGCAAAGTAGACCAGCTCCTTATCCGAGGCTCCTTCCAGGGCAATATCATAGGCTTGCCAGTAATGACTGACCAGGTTTTCCCACAGGGCAATTCTGGAAACCTCGTAAGCTCCCTTCCTGTAGAGTTCACCAGACTCATCCCGCAACTTGCATTGCTTCAGAATCGCATCAGCGATTCCTACCACCACATCCCGGTCATTATAATCATCCCTGGGGATGACTGTGATTCCGGCGACCTCTTTTTTATATTCATTATTCACCCACAGTCCGAAGCCGGTAAGTGAAGTAGTGACCGTTGGAACACTGAAAGCAAGACTCTCCAGGGGAGTATAACCCCAGGGTTCATAGTAAGACGGGAAAACTGTTAGATCGAGACCTATCAACAGATCGTAGTAAGCAAGATTGAATACGCCGTCATTTCCATTAAGATAGGACGGAACAAAGACCACCTTCACCGAATCATCTTCACCATTGTGAAGGCCATTTTGGCGAATTCTGTTCAGAATCTGATCATGCTCGGAGTAATGAAGATTGTGGGTCAGGTGTTTTTCCTCCAGGGGCTCTGCTTCGCCCCCTCCAAGTATCTCCTGCAGGTCTTTTCTTGGACCATAGTGGTTTGCAGGGATAAGAATGAAAGCCACAGCCTGGCCGGTACAGTTCTTATTTTTATTCAAGCTTCCCAGTGCATCGATAAAAAGATCAAGTCCCTTATTCCTGAATTCATAGCGCCCGCTGCTTGCAACCAGCATGGCATCCTCTGAGATTTTTTCCCCGGTAAGGGCAGAGGCGACATCAAGCATCCTTTTTCTGGCCTCCCTTCTTTTGTCTCCAAACTCCGATTCTGAAGGAACAAAGCTGTCTTCAAAGCCATTTGGAAGGACAACATCCACCTTTTTCTCATGAAATTGTTGACACTCCCTGGCTGTCAATTCACTAACTGTGGTAAAAGCATCCGCAAAAGAACCTGCTTTTTTCTCCAGTGAATGCTTGGCCACAACATTCAGCTCCCTGGCCTTCTGATCGCCAACAATTTGCTCCATGGGGCCATACAGGGCCTGCCCGTTTCCTGCAATGGAGCGACCTACTGTGGTAGCATGCGTGGTAAATACTGTTCCGACAGTTGGCAGATGCTGTTCCAGATACAACAAGCCGGCCCCTGTTTGCCATTCATGGAAATGTGCTATCAGTTTCTTGCTTTCCAGTTCATAAAACCTGGAGAAGTTCTCAATTGCCTTACCTGCCGCATAACCAAACAATGCAGGTTCGACATAATCCCACTCGCCGCTGATGGAATCCAGCCTATAGCTTTCCCACAGGCTTTTAAAAATTTCGTCTTTCTGGTTAAAACAGGGAGTAAAGTCAAGCATAATTGCAATAGGCCGGCCGGTAATTTTCCAATGCCCGATTCTAACCCTTATCCCTTCATGGAAGGCGTGGTCCTTCCAATCCGAAAATAGAGAAAGGTCCTCCTCAAATTCGGGATGTTCTTTGCTCTCCCTCCAAACATCGGGACCAATGGTAATATATTCATCACCCATTGCCTTAACAAGGGTGAGCGCTTTTGTTGAGACAACGGTATGGATTCCTCCAATTTTATTACATACCTCCCAACTAACCTCAAATATGTGATCAGGTTTATTCATTTTTCTGTATTATTTCTGAATTTTCTATTTCTTCCTTGACCCTGTAATTTTCTTTGCAGGGTTTTCCTTCTTCGCAGTATTACTTTTTTTGGCAGGGCTGCCTTTCCTTACTGCCGAAAGCTTCTTTTCCATCTTCTCAATCTCGGCATCTTTCTCCTGTATGATCTTACTTAAGCGTGCCACATCATTGTTCTCATGCGATTTCTGGCCAGCATTCACCCGGATTTCAAAATCACTCAATACATTCATATAATTTATAAATGCATCATAGGGTGTATCATAAGGATTGAAATAGGAATGAACCTCGCCGTCAGAGAAAAACTTGGTGGACATGTAATAGAAATGATCACTTACCTGTAAATAGGCAAAATCCTGCCTAAGGGCATCATCATCTGTATTATCAAGCATCTCTTCCAAAGAGTAGAGCTTATTGAATGCTTCATTCTGCATCTCATTTCCAAGCCATGCAGTAAGATCGCGCTCCTCATCAGCCCAGGATATTGGATTTGGGACGTGAGCTGCTGAAACAACCTGTAGTTTCCTGGCTACTTCGGAGGGGGTACTGAAGCTAAATGGAGAATCTTTGAATACAATCCCGGGAAGAGCCTTTAAAAACTCAAAAATCCCTGTCTCTTTCCACTGATGCTCTCCAAAGGTTTCATAATCCATAAATAAGTTTACCACCTCTTCATTCGCCGGAACCTGGTTCAACCAGGCGACATATTTCTCGGCAGTCAGGGGATATTCCGGCCAAGCTTTATTTGAAAAGCGGAAGGCGATATCATCGCTCAGTTTAAAATTCTTCAGGAGCAATTTAAGCTTTGGTTTGATGGCATTGCAATAGAGGAAATTGGGGCTCTTCCAACCCAGCACATGCTTGGCTCCTTCAGTGAGCATTGCCTTAAAGCCCATATCAGCAACCATGGCACCAATCTCATCAGAATAAATGAGCTCCGTATTACGAAAAACAGCAGGCTCCTGTCCAAAGTGTTCTTTAATAAGTTTACGGTGGGCATCTACCTGTTTACGGAACTCGCGGGGGCTGTTTAAGGAACTTAGCGAATGGGCAAAAGTTTCTGAAAGAAACTCAACCTGCCCTGTTTCAGCCAGCCTCTTAAAACTATCGAGAACCTCAGGCGCATAAAGCCTGAACTGCTCAAGGGCAATCCCGGATATGGAGTAGGAGATTTTAAATTTTCCCTTATGCTTATTGATCAGGTCAAGCATGAGTTCATTGGCGGGCAGATAGCACTTAGCAGCTACTTTATTGAGGATTGATTCATTTGAATAATCATCATAGTAGTAATGGTCGTTTCCGATGTCGAAGAACCTGTACCTCCTGAAACGGAAGGGCTGGTGGACCTGAAAATATAAACAAATTGTTCTCATGTTATTTCTGCATCAAGTTACTTAACAAACTCCTGGTATATATTGTGCACTTTCTTTCCGGAATTCTCCCATTTCATATCGTTGACTTCCTGAACACCATGTTTTTTGAACATCTCAGCCAGTGAGGGATAGTTCAATAATCCGTATATGGCATCTGCCAGGGCATCCACATCCCAGAAGTCAACCTTTAAAGCATACTTCAGGATCTCGGCCACTCCCGATTGGTGAGAAATAATCGACGGAACATTGGATTGCATCGCCTCCAGGGGGGAAATCCCAAATGGCTCGGAAACCGAAGGCATTACGTAAACATCAGAAAGGGAGAACATGCGGAATACATCATCCCCTTTTAAAAATCCGGTATAGTGAAAGCGATCGGAAATGCCAAGAGAAGAGGTCCAGAGTATCATTTTCTCCATCAACTCGCCGCTCCCGGCCATCACAAACCTAACATTATCCATTTTCTTAAGCACCTTGTGCGCCGCCATCACAAAGTATTCCGGGCCCTTCTGCAGGGTAATCCTGCCAAGGAAGGTCACAACCTTCTCATTGATCCCCCTTCTTAATTGTAGTTGTTCATTCTCGGGCAAGGGATCAACTGCATTATAAACAGTCACCACCTTATCGGGGTGAATACCATATTTATCAATGACTGTATTCCGGGTAAGATTGCTAACGGCGACAATCTTATCTGCAATCTGCATCCCGGTTTTTTCAATCTCAAAGACAGTGGGATTTACCTTACCTCCACTACGGTCAAAATCGGTCGCATGGACATGAATTACAAGGGGTTTGCCACTGGCCCTTTTGGCAGCAATTCCTGCCGGATAGGTGAGCCAGTCGTGTGCATGAATGATCTCAAAGTCAGTTGTCACTGCAATTTCACCAGCAACCACCGCATAATTGGCGATTTCCTCGTACAAATTCTTTCCATAGGTCCCTGTGAAGTTTAACTTCCCACCCATGGTGGTTTCCACAAAGCGTCTGCCCGTATTTTCCGCCTTGTTGACAAGTACCTCGTATTCTTCAGGAGAGGTATAGGGTACCAGGTTTGAATTGATCTCTATATAAGAGAGGTCCTTCAGATAATTATGCTCTCTTATTTTCCTGATATCCAGCGTAATGTCCCCGGCTCCGAGCACCCTGATCCTGCTTTGATCCTCATCCCCGTGAGCCTTGGGAACAACAAACAGGATTTCAAGACCGGGTATAGAGGACATTCCCCGTGTAAGCCCGTAACAGGCCGTACCCAATCCCCCGGAAATATGTGGTGGGAACTCCCACCCGAACATCAGTACCCTCATGCTGTTGTGCTCATTGGTTTAAATTTTCTATCATCTCCCCTATTCTTAACAATGCGGCCACTGCGGTAGCCTGGGAAATACCTCCTTTGGGATCATTGGGAGGATTGCCATCATATACCTCAGATATACTTCCTATGCCTCCGCTTGCCAGGGCTTCATCAAAGGCCTCGTACAAACTTTTGACCCGTGATATGCCCGACCTTTTATAAACATCCAGGTATCCCTTAATAAAGTGTTCCAAAAGCCACGTCCATACAGTTCCCTGGTGGTAGGCCCGGTCTCTTTTCACCTGATCGCCATCATATACACCCTTGTATGCTTCATTTTTTGGCGAAAGCGTCCTTATGCCCTGAGAAGTCAACAATTCCCCTTCAATCACATCAAGAATCGATTTTTTCATCTCCAGGGTCAGGGGAGAGTAATCCATGGAGACTGCAAGGACCTGGTTGGGCCTGACTGACATATCCTTAAAATCATCGTTGAAATAATCAGCCAGGTAGGCTTTTTCAGGATTCCAGAAGGAATCAACAAAGGATTGAGCGATCAGCCCTGGCAAAGAATCCCAGCTTTCAACAAAGACCTTATCCCTGTCTGTAGCCCATTCCAGGGACTGGCATACTGCATTATACCACAGAGCATTGATCTCAACCACACATCCGTCCCTGGGTGTAAGTGCCCGGCCATCAACAATAGCATCCATCCAGGTCAGGGGTCTTCCTTCCTGGGCAGCATAGATCAGGCCATTTTCCGTCATGTGAAGGATTCCGCATGATCCATCCCTGAAAGCCTCGAGAACTGATTTAATGGCTTTCCCATATTTCTTCCAGATATCAAATCCAGGATCATAAAGAGCGTACTGCTGTAAAGCCCAGATGAACCAGAGTGGTGTATCAGCTGCAGGATAGGCCCTGCTCTTCCATCCGGAGCCCTCCGTAAAAAGGCCGCCATTCAACCTTGTCAACATGGTATCAATCACTTTCAGTGATGTTGGTAGATCACCGGTGGTCATGGTCAGACCGGGTAAAGCCATAAACGATTCCCTTCCTGAGGACCCGAACCAGGGGAAGCCCGAGATGATTTCCGTACTTTTCTTTTTACGGACAATAAATTGTTCTGCTGCATTTAAGAGGCAGTTGTTGAAACTGTCCAAAGGAATCCTGCTGTTCAGCTCCGATGAAAACTTCCGTTTCAGGCCCCCGGGGACAATCTCTTTTGTGGAAGCAGAGAAAACAATCGATTCTCCCTTTTTTATGGGCATCTCAAAATAGCCCGGCACATAAAGATCCTCTTTATACTCATATCCGCGTTTTTGTTCCTCCATATACTCGATGTTGTAATACCAGTCGGGTACAGGAACAAATTCGACAGCTTTGGAACATTGCATATGAAGCTCCGGATATCCTTCGTACAGCCTGGATCCGATCCCGTTGGGAATATCCCTGTAGCGAGTATTTGCATAAAGATTGGATTTACTAAGTGCATGCTGGTTTCGAAACGCAAGAAAGGGGCTTAGCCTCAGCAAGGTGTCCGAATTTGCCTCCAGAAGGGTGTACCTTACCAATACCTGTTCGGTCTTGGAAACCATCAACACCTCCCGGGAGAGCACCACGCCCCCGACTCGATATACCAAAGAGGAGCCCCTGGTGGCATCAAAATCGCGTACATACTTATGGCCTTTGGGAACATATTGATCTCCTTCATACTTGTGAATTCCCAGGTTGAAATCCTTATCGTGCTGAACAACAGTAGCATCAAGTGTGGAAAGGAGCACGTGATGTTCGCCACCCATCTCCTCAAGAGGACACACGAGCAATCCGTGATATTTCCTTGTATTACATCCGATTATTGTAGTGGATGCATAAGAACCTGCACGGTTCGATCTGATCACTTCCCTGGAAAGGGAATATTCCAGGTTGATCAATTCGGATTTTTCAAACTTCAGAAAACTCATTTACACGAAGATTTGATTGTAATTTACAAAAAAGGCACATAACTATAACTAAATAGTCATGCCTGACGATAAAAAAATGTGATGTTTGTTGTCGTAAAGAATAAGTGTTGTACTGCAAATTTAATAACAAATTATAACATATTGCTTTCTTACTATTTTTACATGCTAATTTCAGTAACAAATGAATAAGATTTTTGTTAGAGGCCTCCTGTGTATCGCACTCACAATTACTGCTTGCAAGCCTGGCAATCGGCCTGTAGAGAAGCACAATGAGGCGCTCAATACTACCAGTATTGAAGGAGTTCTGGAAGGTGGAGCCCAAAGAGATGTGGTCCTTGAAGAAATGGCGGTCAGAGAATATATCCCCATCGATACCGCGACCTGTGACGAGGAGGGCCACTTTCTGATAGACTTTGAACCAGAACAAACAGCCTTTTATGTATTTCGGACCGGCGGGACCGCTTACATTACCTTGCTGATTGAACCGGGTCAGAATATTACTGTCAGAGGCAGCTATGGCCAAAGCGACCGATACAGCATCAGCGGGTCTGAAGACTCTGAAGCCCTTATGGAGCTATCGGCTGCTCACAAAAGGACCTTAGATGAACTTGGAGAAATCATAAGTGAAATTCGGGAGGCAAGTGATCTGAACGATTTCCCGGAGATCAAAATTGGGCTGGATCAGAAATTTGACTCCCTGTGCAACTCATTCCATGGCTACTCCTGGGAATTCATACAAGAAAACCACGAGTCGCTCTCCATGCTGATTGCCCTCTACAATCTTTACGGGCAAGGGCTGCCGGTATTTGATCCCATAAAAGACTTTCAAATCTACCTCTTCGTTGATTCCCTGCTCCAGGTCCACTACCCTGAATTTGAAGCTGCACTCTTATTGCATGCTCAGGTTCTCGGGACAAGTTCAACAAAACAAATTAATGGAGAGGATCCCCGCCCGGATGTAGGTGAGATCGCACCCGATTTTGTATCTTCACGCCCTGATGGATCAAAGTTGGCACTTTCGGATTTAAAGGGCGACTATGTATTGCTTAGTTTCTGGGCAGGATGGAGTAGTTTAAGCAGGGAGGAAAATCCTTATCTGAAAGAAATCTGGGGAAACAAAGGCAACTTTCCATTTAAAATACTTCAGGTGTCATTTGACGGAGAGCTTGCAGAGTGGACCCGGGCAATTGAAGAGGATGAATTAGGCTGGGATCACGTGTGCGACCTCAGGAGATGGGAATCTGTAATAGCCGATCTCTACGGGGTAGAGAAAATCCCTTCCAACTACATCATCGATCCCGAAGGGAAAATAATTGCAAGGGATCTTTTCGGGAATGAGCTGCTTGAAAAATTTAATAATCTGTACAGCAAGAAATAAACAAATGAGGATTAAATATTCTATTCTTTTACTCTTTTTACTGGCAGTAGCCGCGTGTAACAGGAGCAATGTAAGCATAAAGGGCTCTATTGAGGAGGGTGAGGGTCAAAGTATTACCCTGGAAAGGCTGGATGTAAACCAGACCACCCTGGTCGATTCGTCCACCATTGGAAAAGGGGGTCAGTTTACCATGACAACGAATCTTGAAGAACCAGAACTATTTGTTCTTAGATACGACGATGGTCAAATTGTCAACCTTTTACTTTCCCCGGGTGAAAATATCACTCTGTCCACCGATGCCACATCATTTTCTACCGAATACAGCATTAAGGGGTCGGAGGAGTCAGAAAATATTAGATTACTGGTACAGCAGCTCAACTCTACACGCTCCATACTCGACTCCCTGCAAGGGCTTGCTGCAAAGATGGAAGATCCTGAGTCACCCCACATGAAAGTTATACGCTCTGCATATGCTCAGGCCATTGTAAGCCAAAAACGATATACCATCAGGTACCTTGTGGAACATATGAATTCTCTCTCCAGTGTCTATGCCATATATCAGAAGTATAATGAAGAAGACCTGGTTCTGGGGTTCCAGGAAGACCTTCAATACTTTAAAGTAATTGCCGACTCGCTGGAAGTATCCTATCCAAACTCCTCCCTTACAAAATCGCTTCGGGCCGACATAAGACGAAGGGAAGCCGAATTTAACAGAGCCAGTCAACTAAACTCCCTGCTGGAGATGGCTGAAGAACCAACCGGCTTGCTGGACCTCTCCATCCCGGACCGGGAAGGCAGGGAAGTCAAACTAAGCGACTACAAGGGGAAAGCAATCATGGTGGTCTTCTGGGCCTCTGGAAACCAGGCCAGTATTTCTATCCTGTTGCAGTTAAAATCGAGCTACCAGCGTTATCACGACAAAGGATTTGAAATTTATGCCATATCACTGGATAACAACAAGGTTCAATGGATGAATGCCATTGACTACAATGAGTTCAAGTGGATCAATGTTTCGGAACTATCCTATCCCAATTCCCGGGCAAGCCTGGTATACAATGTAAGCTCCCTGCCTGCTGCCTTCCTGATCAACCGGGAGGGAGATATTGTAGCCAGGGATCTTTACGGAAGAAACCTGGAAACCTGGCTGGATAACCTGTTATAATAGGATTATGGCTGAAAGGAATAAGGTGTATTTTGCTTCAGACCTTCACCTGGGAATGTACCCTATAGAGAAAAGCAGGTTAAGGGAAAGATATGTGGTGGATTGGCTGGAACAAATCAGGCATGATGCAAAAGAGATCTGGCTCATCGGCGACGTATTCGATTATTGGTATGAGTACAATAAGGTAGTGCCCAGGGGCTTTGTCAGATTTCTTGGAAAGCTTGCCTCACTGGCAGATGAAGGTGTGGAGATTCACTTTTTCCCGGGAAATCATGATGTATGGCTTTTTGATTATTTGCCGGAAGAAATCGGCGTAAGCATCCATAAGGGCAACTTGATAAAAACCTGGAATGATAAAAAATTCATGCTTGGTCATGGCGACGGACTCTTGAAATCAGACCGGGGATACCGACTCCTGCAACGAATGTTCAGGAACAGAACCTTACAATGGTTCTATGCGCGGATCCATCCAAATGGATCCATCTCATTTGCCCAGTGGTGGTCCAAAAAAAGCCGAACAAAAAAAGGGGGCTTTGTGCCTTTCCTGGGAGTTAACAAGGAGCACCAGGTCATCTATGCTAAAAAGACCCTTGAGGTCCAGGCCGACATCAACTACTTTATTTTTGGTCACCGCCATGTACCCTTCCATATCCAGCTATCCTCTTCAAGCCAGGTGGTTTGCCTGGGTGACTGGATCGTGAACTTCACCTATGCCGTATTTGACGGTGAAGAGCTTCAACTGAAGAAGTTCTTCGAAGACCGCGGCGAAATCATTAGCCTTTAATAATTAGACCTGAATTAATAGTCAGGTTGCACATAATCCCAGGGCTCCAAATCATGCCAATGATGCGCCGAATTATGAAAATTCTTATACAATTTCAGTGTATCTCCCAATGGCACGTCAATCATCTTTTCAGTATATTTTTCCCGTGAACTTGAAATAACCACCATATAGTAGCTACCAGCCTTCATATTATGAATATAAATCTCTCCATTTTCATCAGCCCTTGCTCTATAACGGCTTGTGATGGTTTTTCCGTCTATGCGTGCAAAACCCTGCATTGCTTCATAGAAATCAGGACATTTAGCCTGATCACTAAATAAATACATTTTGGATCCCTCGTCAGGGAGTGGATCAGAATGGGTGGTATAGGTCAGCTTAAGCTCAAAATGACCAATCTCGCTTTTTAGTTCTGGTTCCTGCTCATCACATCCAGTGAACAGAAAAACCAGTTGGTACAAGGCTATAAAAAGAATCATTGTTTTCATAATGATGATTTAAGGCTATTCTGGATGAAAATCAAGCTCAACTCCCACTCCCGTACTAAACTCCCCTGTTATCTTCAACCAATCTTCATATTCAATCTCCAGATCAGTATTCGATATAACAGAGCAATCTTCAAGTTCATATTTACAAACCACCATTATTTCATCCACACTAAAGTCTTCTTCTATGAGCTTATAATAACAGCGTTTGAAATGTCTGAATCCGGATTTTGCATATGGATGAGTCAAAGAATCATGCTCCATCAAAGGACCACATCCCCATTTTGATCTCCACCAGTTGGGAGTATCAGTGGTTCTCGCCGAATGTGAACCAGAGGACCAGTACACATAACCAGGGTAAACTTCCTCATAAACCTCCTTGTAACTGACATTATCTTCAACATATGCCAGTGAACCATCTGAATTTTCTATCCAAACCCTCTTATTTAAATCCGGATCATTATCAATCACAGAAGTCATGTGCCAGACATATCCATGACAGTTAAAGGTAGAACTGCTATAATATACCCCACCCCAATCAACAGGATCTGCATCAGCATAGTCAGGATCATTTATATAATAGTTATCCAGGGTTTCCCGATCACTATTACTCACTTCACTTTGGATATTTGCAATTTCATTCCAACCGTAAGGGGTTTTCAGGGTTACATGTGAGTCATAATCGGTACAGTCTGGTAGTTGGGCCTGGCTGTATGTTGTGAAAAAAAGTAACACTAATATTGTGAATCCATTAATATATGTTTTCATGGCTAATATTATTTAATGGAGGTATTAATCAGTTAACAACATTTGCTTGGTCCCTATCAATTGGCCATCGGCAATCATTGAATACATATAAATTCCGGCATCCAGCTCTCCACCTGAAATGATAATCTCTCCACTTCTCTCCTGACCTAAATAATGGCTTGCCAGTTGCTTTCCGGTCATATCGAAAATATAGATATATGCTGAACTAATTTCTTCTGCCAAATGATAACTGATGGACGTTTCTTCGGTAAAAGGATTCGGAGAGTTCTGAAAAAGTTCACTCGTACCGCTAGATTGCACATTTATAGATTCAGTTGACGTGGATGCCCCTTTGTACTCTGGTGCAGGAGAAATTATAGCTTCCAGTTTGCTCTCCAAAGATTCAATTTGAGTTTGTTGTTCCTTTATGGCCTCAACCAGAACAGGAACAATTTTAGTGTAGCTCATGGTATATCTATCTGATGAATCACAATAGGAAACGACCTCAGGTAACACCTCATTGACATCCTGAGCGATAAAGCCAATTTTGTTTTTTCGCTCAGCTTCAAGAGATGCTATTTCTTCAGGGTTCTGTATTACTGCCTCATCATAGGCAAACTCCTTTTTTAAATCATAGCTCACACCTTGCAGGTTTAACACCTTCGCTAAGGATCCCGCAAGATTTTGGATATTTTCTTTTATTCTTTTATCAGATAGTTCGTCAACATCATAAGCATATATTTTTTTGAAGGCGTAGCTGGCTGTTCCTAAATAACACCTATCGTCAGTGGATGGCCTAAGGACTGTTTCAGAGCTCCCTCCATATTCAAGAATTAAGGAATAAGTTGCATAATATCCCAGAAGTTTACAATCACCAGCTACATAAAGCTCATAAGAGGTCGTGGGATTGGTATTTATCCCTAAGCTGTTAATCTTTGCTTCAGGAGTATAAAAATCTATGCCACTCAATGGGGTAACATTAACTCCTAAATGGGTAATTTTAGCCTCTGGTGTAAAAAAGTCAATACCACTGACTGGAGAGTCGCCTATACCAACTTCACCGCTCGAATTCATTTCAAGCTGAGCGATTAACGGACTGGTTAACAGAAAGAAAGAAAGAAAGTAGATTCTTCATTGCTGGGTGGGTTTTAGGTTAAAAATGAGGTGCTTTGAAGGGTAATTTATGATAAAAATCACGAAAAATCAAATCTCCCACTCCCTCAAGTAAGGTATTTACATATTCTATACACCACCTGCAATTTAAAAGACATAGAGTAATACTTCTGGGTTCCTTTAACATACTTGTTCTAAGATTCTTCTTTAATAACGTTACTTTTTGTGTAACAATATTTCAGGACGAGACATTATAAAAAAAACCACCCCCGGAAATGGGAGTGGTTCTCATATATTAGATTCTGTTCAGTTCTAGAACAGACCAAAGGCCACGGTAAGACCTGCCATTACAACAGAAACCATAGTCATCAGTTTGATCAGAATGTTCAGTGAAGGTCCGGAAGTGTCCTTGAAAGGATCACCTACAGTATCTCCAGTCACAGCTGCTTTGTGTGATTCACTTCCTTTTCCTCCGAAGTTGCCTTTTTCAATGTACTTTTTGGCATTATCCCATGCACCACCAGCATTGTTCAGCATCACCGCCAGGGTGAAACCAGTGGTCAGACCACCAACCAGCAATCCAATTACACCGGCTACTCCAAGAACCAGACCAATGGCGATAGGAACGGCGATGGCCAGTATTGAAGGAAGAAGCATCTCCTTCTGAGCGCCCTTGGTGGAAATCTCCACACACTTGGCATATTCAGGAGTGGCTTTGCCTTCCATGATACCAGGAATCTCACGAAACTGCCTGCGCACTTCATCAACCATTGCACCAGCAGCGCGACCCACAGCCTTCATGGTCATGGCACAGAATACAAAGGCCATCATAGCACCCAGGAAAATTCCTCCCAGAACTATAGGATTAAAGATCGAAAGGTCATAAGCAAGTACAAAATCGTGGATGTTTGCTTCGCTCAATTTAACGACATTCAATCCTTCGACAGCTGCAGGAACTTGATCTTTATAGAAAAGAGTATCACCTACCCGCTCGAATCCTTCAGCGGCATTGCTTGCCATCCTACCGAGCCAGAGCTTGACCTCTTCCATATAAGCAGCCATAAGCGCCATGGCAGTCAGGGCAGCCGAACCAA
>JAOZLK010000439.1 GCA_029934875.1 Bacteroidales bacterium
TGAAGGCAAACATGTCATTGGCCTCGCCTCCCGGGGGTTCCATCATTGCTGAAACATATTCAATGGAGTTAAATTTTAGAAGCTCCTCCTTAAATTCTGCGAAGTTTAGCTGCAGCTCGGTGTGTACATTCTCAAAACAGATTACGTGATCCGTTTCAAGGCCCATACTGCTTTCAAGAGCAAAATCCGTTTGCCGGTGGATAACAATTACAGCAACCATCAGTGCTATTGAGATGGTGTACTGAATAACAATCAGCCCCTTGCTGCTCAGTTTTTTTGCAAGGGGCAATATCCCTGCAAGAATAGCAAGCAGGCTGAATAATAGAATCACCACTGCAAGGGCTGGGAAATTTCCACCCATCAGGTTCAAATTATAGTGTTTCTGAATGACCAGGTTTGCAAGAGCTGATATAATGGCACTTAGTATGAGGGTGGCCAGGATAATAAGCCCTCCTTCGGTGAGGAAAAGTTTCAGCTGCGTGCGCCTGGATGAGCCAAATACTTTACCCACGAAGAGATATTTCCTGCTGTAAGCAGCCATGCCCATATTCAGGTTTGCATAATTGATCAGCGCTATGAAGAGGAGCAATAGGGCCGCAATTGCAAAGGAGTATATCACATACATGTTGCTGTTTGCCTCAATCTCCCTTGTTTTTCTCGACTGTAAATGTATTTGGGTGATTTTCTGGAGATGAGCCTCAGTGGTGATATCTTCCGACTCAGCTTCTATATAAGTAGCATAGAAGTTTTTAAACCCTCCTGTGATTTGTTCCGGATCAGCTTCCGGGTGCAAAAGCAGGTAGGTCCATGCCCAGCCCTGGAAGATGGACTCATCGATTGGAGCGCAGAGAACATCAGGATGGAAGTGACTGTTTGCAGGGAAATCTTTCATTACCCCTGCTATAACATAGTCTGTAGATTCACCGTTAAACTGTCCGGCAGGTAAAGTCAGGATTTCTCCAAGAGGATTGTTCTTTCCAAATACTTTGTTTGCAAAACTTTCACTTAGAATCATGGAGCCCGGGGCATCCAGGATGTGGTCCGGATTACCAAGCAGGAGTTCAGCATCGAAAACCCTGAAAAAGGTGCTGTCGCATTCGAAAGCCTGTGTCAGCTTGAAGTATTCGTCCCTGTATTCCATGACCCCACCACGCATGGGTGCCAGTCGCACATAATTTTCAATCTCGGGAAAGTCACGGGTCATCTCCGGGATGTAAGAGGGATTGTAAAGACGGGCAAAGTGCTTTCCGGCTAAAAAGGTGGGGCTGGTAGTTGTGAATCGGTATATCCTGTCGGATTTCTGGTGGAATCCATCGAAACCAAGCTCGTGCTTCAGAAACAAAACGATCAACAAAATACTGCTGAGGGCCAGGCTAAGACCGATAAGCTTGATCAGGTTGAGAAAGGGCCTTTTCCTGAGATTACGGACGGTAAATCTTAGTGTCATCGAGGGGCATTCTGATTTAAAAAAGGAATTGTAAGATAAACTTAATTCAGTAGATTAATTTAGCTTTGGAATCTGATGAAGCTAAAAAATGTTAAAAGATGCTGAATGAATTAAGGGAGATATTATAAGATATGAACTTACGACAGGACCTGGTTTTTGCCATTGGGGTGGTCGCCTTTTTTCTGCCCTTCTTCATTTTCAGGGGCTTGTTTGAGGCCTATTACCACTTTAACCTGGAACATGGATTACTGATGAGTTTTATCAAGTTCTCCATACTGGCAACCCTTGGTGAGGTAATTGGCCTCAGGATCAAAACGGGCACTTATCATAAGAAAGGATTTGGTATACTTCCTCGGGCACTTGTCTGGGGCTTTCTGGGAATGACCATTTATATGGCTTTTGCGATTTTTGCTTCTGGCACCCCTGTTTTACTTGAAAAGATGGGCTTTGAGGATGCTGGCCGCATCATCAATTCTGAGCTGAGCTGGAAGAAAGTCCTTGTTTCCTTCAGTATCGCTACAGCCTTGAATCTTTTCTACGCTCCCGTGATGATGACTTTCCATAAAATTACGGATATTCATATCCTGGAAACAGGCGGCACTTTGAGGGGCTTTTTGAAACCCATAGCCTTTGCTCGTATATTCAGGGAAATCAACTGGGATGTGCAGTGGAACTTTGTATTTAAACGGACCATTCCTCTTTTCTGGATTCCTGCCCAGACCATAACTTTCCTCTTGCCCGAGGAATACAGGGTTCTGTTTGCTGCCTTCCTTGGCATCGTTCTGGGCGTATTGCTTGCTGTAGCTGCATTAATGGACAGAGAAAAATGAAGATACTGATAGTTGAAGATGAAATTGGTTTACTGGAATCAGTTCAATCTTATTTGAGCGATGAAGGCTTTAGTTGTGAGTCTTCATCTACGCTCAAAGATGCTGAGGAAAAGGTTTCTCTTTACCTCTATGATTGCCTGCTTATCGATATAAACCTGCCCGATGGAAGTGGACTGGATCTTATTGAGCCTGCAAAACAGCGTAATGCCAATGCCGGAATCATTATAGTATCCGCAAAGGAGACCCTGGAAGACCGGATCAGAGGGCTGAATCTTGGTGCCGATGATTACCTTGTAAAACCCTTTCACCTCTCCGAGCTGAATGCAAGGATTCAATCCTTACTCAGGAGAATAAAGTTTGATGGTGATGAATTTATCAGTTTCAATGAAATTAAAATCAATCCCGCCGAAAGACTGGTCACAGTTCGAACTAAACCTTTAAAACTGACTAAAAAGGAGTTTGATTTACTGCTCTATTTTATTTCTAATAAGGACAGGATTCTGACCAAGGAGTCAATCTGTGAATATTTGTGGGGCGATTATGCGGATAATGCCGGGTCTCTTGATTTTGTCTATACCCATATTAAGAACCTGAGGAGGAAAATCATCGATCTTGGGGGAGAAGATTACATCCATACGGTTTACGGTGTGGGATATAAATTTATCTCCAAATGAATAGACTAGACAAGATCTTATGAAGCTTCTGAACAGGACCATATACATTTTGATTACCACCATGCTCTTTGTATTCTTCATTGGCAGCCTTGTATTCTATCTGACCCTTAAATCATCCACTGAGAAAGAAATCAATAATAAGCTTTCTTCCCAAATGGCTTTTCTCATTGAAGAAATAAAAACCAGGCCGGAGAATTATGGTAATCTAAATATTCCTGCTTACATAACAATCGAGCTGATAGAGCCTGGAGAGATTCTGCCTCCCGAATCCCGGGATACCATTCTTCTAAAACATGAAGACTCTTCCTATCAAATGTACAGAACCCTGCGTTCTGATGTTGAATCCGCATCGGAAGTTTTCCGGGTTCATGTTTACCAATCACTGGTCGAATCAAATGAGCAAATTGAAAGGATTATCCTGATTGTCACAATCATTTTTATCCTGTTCATACTCTTCCTCTATCTTATAAACAGGTTTATGTTTGAACAGGTATGGTCGGATTTCTTCCGAACGGTCGAGAAGCTAAAATCCTACGATGTTAATTCTGTGAAGAGCATTGAATTTGGAGAGTCGGAAATTACAGAATTCAAATTATTGAATGCCGCCTTAAACCAGATGATGGAGAAGATTCGAAATGATTACGAAAATGTCAAGGAGTTTACCGGCAATATCTCGCACGAGATTCAGACACCCCTGTCGGTCATCCGGCTAAAATGTGACCTGCTGCTTCAATCCTCACCTTTAAGCAGTGAGCAGGCAGTGCTGATCAGAGATATTCAGCTAACTAATTCCAGGCTGTCAAAGCTCAATAAGACCCTGGTTCTTTTTACAAAGATTGAGAACAATCAATTCCCACTTAAGGAAAATATCTCTTTAAAAGAGGTGCTTGAAAGGCATATAGAGGTTTTTTCGTCCATTGCCGAGGGCAGGAATATTTCGATAAACTACAGTCATAATGATGATTTTCTGGTCGAGGGAGACCCGATGTTGATTGATGTCCTCCTGGTGAACCTCATAAAGAATGCAGTTACTCATAATATTGAAGATGGCCTTGTGAACATCGAAGTAAGCAGGGATGAAATGCTCATTTCAAACAGTGGACAAAACGATGATCTCTCTGGACTGGACATTTTCGAGCGCTATAAAAAAACAGGTAAAAGTGACGGGACCTTCGGTTTAGGATTATCCCTGGCGAAAAATATTTGCAATCTGTATAATTTAAAATTAGTCTACATTTACAAAGATGGCCTTCATAATTTCATCCTGTCCAATCCAGGGTAGTCAGGTCTAAAGTTCAAATTACCAATCAGATATGACCATTTTGTCATTTTTTCCCCTACTGCGCTCCAAACGCATCCAGGAGAAAAAGTGTGCTCCGAAGGGCTGAGATTTCCAGGAATTTTGTGGCCTCATAACAAAGTACAGATTTCCTACAGATTTGATGATTAGTCTTGTGGCTGAGTGCCGGGAACATGACCTGAAATACTCC
>JAOZLK010000440.1 GCA_029934875.1 Bacteroidales bacterium
GGGGATATAACGATAATGTTTGTCCCCCCACCTCCATGTATGCTGCATACAATGTACTTCCAGCCGAAAAAGAGATCCATATTTTTCAGGAAACCCAACACTGGACCTTCCCCGAGCAGCAGAAGCTGAAAAACGAATGGTTATTTGAGAAGCTGCGTCAATAGGAAGAACTAATAGAATCCCATTTTAATCTCTATATAGCTGTTGGGTCTCAGTCACCGAGGTGTGATCTATATCAAATCTAATGAAACAATTTCAGTAATCGCGAGATATCGCAACTTTTCAAAACCGTAGTCTGAACTCAGTCCTTCCTGGAACGGAATCCAGTTCGATGGTCCCTCCATTCATACTCATGACCTGCCTGCTGTAGCTTAAGCCCACACCTGTACCTTTCTCGCGGGTGGTAAAGAATGGGAGGTATATCTCATCAGCAATGTGCGCAGGGATACCGTGCCCATTATCTTTTACACTAAGTGTTACATTTGAATCCCCGCTTCGAGTGGCCTGCACCGAGATTAGGGGGTCAGATGTACCATCCAGTGCCTGGGCGGCATTCGTAATCAGATTCAACATCACCTGGGTAATCATCTGTTCATCGGCATAGATCTCCAGTTCCCGATTTTCGCAGGAAAAAGAAAAAGCAATCCTATGATTCTCTTTATTATTGATGACCAGTGTTTCCAACTTTTCAAGAAGGACACAGACCGAGAAGTTCGTTTTGGATGGATCCGGGATTCGGGAGAGCACCCTGTAGGATTCAAAGAAAGTTGTAAGCCCTTCACTCTGATCTGCGATGGCATCGAGTCCCTTAACCGTTTGTAAGATCTTCGGATCTGAAGAATCTTTCGCTGTATCTTCTGCCCACACCTCTTTCAAGGTGGTTGAGATGGAAGTAATGGGCGCCAGTGAATTCATGATCTCATGGCTTAATATCCGAATGAGGCGGATCCAGTCATCAATCTCCTTTCGTTCCATCTCAGTCGACAAATCCTGAACCGTAATGACCCTTACGTCTTCCCCCTGCAGGTTAATCTCGATGGCCTGCAGCCCAAGTGCCTTCTTAAGTCCTGTCTCAGGATCCAGGAGTGTGAACTCATGTTTCTCTAGAGGTTTCAGCCTATTCAGAAGGGAGTAGAGCTTTCCATTCACATCCGACAGGGCCTTTATATGGGTCAGCTGTGGAAGGTTAAAAAGCCTGAGGGCCTCCTGATTGATGTGATTCACATGCCCGGTTTTCGCGATCACCAGCAATCCACTGGAGAGATTCTCCAGAATCTGGCTGAAGTATCTCTCACGTGTTTCATGATTCAGTTTCATCTCCCGGAAGCTCTCATTCAACACATTCAGGTAGCGATGCAGTTCATCAATAAACCTGTTCCTGTGATTTGAGCGATAGGCGATGGAGGAATCGTCATTCTCCAGCGCCTTAAAAAAGAAGAGAATTTCATTCTGTGTCCGGGTCAGCAATTTGAATATTATAAATATACCTGTCAGGATCAATAAAAGAAGTAAAATGGTCAGGTGCAAGCGGGACGCAAAGAGAGCCCATCCCAGTGCCATGGAACTGATCACCACCAGGATTAGCATGGTGCCCAATCTGAGTGTCTCTCTTTTAAAGACCATACTTCTTAATTTTGTTGTAAAGGGTCTGTCGGGAGATTCCCAGTTGTGAAGCCACAGCAGTCATGTTCCCATTGTGCTTTCGGATGGCATATTGAAACAACCTGGATTCCACCTCTTCAAGGCTACCCTCAAAGGAAGCACTGTCTGAGGATGTGGTCGTATTAAATTGAAAACTATACTCTGTAATTATCTTCCCATCGGTAAGAATAACCGCTCTCTCCATGCAATGCTGCAACTCTCTGACATTTCCTGGCCATCTCCATCTCCTCAGTGCTTTTTCGGCACTCTCGTCTAGTTTCAATCCAGGTTTGTTATACCTTGCAGAGAACAGATGAAGAAAATAGGCAGCCAGCAAAAGGAGATCATCCCCCCGCTCCCTCAAGGGCGGAATCTCTAACTGTATGGTGTTAATACGATAGAGCAGGTCCATCCTGAAGTTTCCTTCCTCCACCATCACATTCAGATCCATATTGGTAGCACAGAGCAACCTTACATCCACCGGGATGGTCTTTGAGCTTCCCACCCGGTTGATGCTTCGGTTCTGAAGTACACTTAATAGCTTAGCCTGTAAGGGCAGTGTCAGATTTCCGATCTCATCAAAAAAGAGGGTACCCCCATGAGCAGCCTCTATCTTTCCGCATCTTGCGGCATGGGCATCAGTAAAGGCACCCTTTTCATGACCAAAGAGTTCACTCTCAAACAGAGTTTCCGGAACCGCCCCCAGATCAACCGTAACCATAATTTCACCCACCCTTCGAGAGAGTCGGTGAAGTTCACGGGCGATCAATTCCTTTCCTGTTCCGTTCTCGCCCGTTATCAGAACATCGGCAGGTGTGGGAGCCACCTTTTGTACCAGGGTCATCAACTCAGTAACGGCTCTCGATTTACCGATCAATTTTACAGGCTTCCCTTTCAATTCGGCCTTTAAAGTGTCCTTATCCCGCTGTAAAGAAATCACCTTACGCCTCGATTTTGTCAACCTTACAGCCGTCTTCATGGTAGCCATAAGCTTCTGATTGTCCCAGGGCTTGAGTACAAAATCAATGGCCCCGTCTTTTAGAGCAGTTACAGCCAGCTGGATCTCTCCAAAAGCTGTAATCATCACCACAGAAAGGTGTGAATCGAACTTCACAATTTCACGCAACCAATAGAGGCCCTCGTTCCCGGTTTTCTGATCTGCTGAATAGTTCATATCCAGCAACACTGCACCAAATTTCTCCCTCTCCAGTTCTGAGAGAATCTGTCCCGGTCTACTTATGCATACCACCCTGGTGAACTCTCTGGAGAGAAGCATATCCAGGGCTGTGAGCACATTTTTATTGTCGTCCACCACCAATATGCGGGCATCTGTCATGGGAGTAAAACTACAGCAGTGCGAAACTAAAAGCAATGATTTGTCCAAATATTTGACACTCTGTTGTCCAAATCATTGACATTTCCCAATTTGTCTCCCATTATACCCTTCTGTGCATCTGCAGATTAGCTAATTGGCATGGCTTTGGAACAATATTTTCTAAAATTGAAACCCAGATGGAAGAATTATTGATACAAACAGAGAACCTGACAAAAAGCTTTCTAACAGAAGAATTAGAAACCACAGCCGTCAGGAATATAAACCTTCAGATAGAAAAGGGAGAATTTGTGGCCGTGATGGGACCCTCAGGTTGTGGGAAAACAACCCTGCTGAATTTGCTGGGACTCATAGACCGGCCGACCTCCGGAACATACTCCTACAAGGGAGAGGGAGCCGAATCTTTGACCGAAAATCAAATGACTCGTCTACGTAGAGGGAACATGGGTTTTATCTTTCAAAATTTCAACCTGGTGGATGAACTGAATGTAGCCGAAAATGTGGAGCTACCTCTGATCTTTATGGGGGTGAAACGAAAAGAACGCAGAAAAAGGGTGGGTGCAATTCTGAATAGCCTGAAAATGGGGCACAGAAGCTCCCATTACCCTCAACAACTATCAGGAGGACAGCAGCAGCGTGTGGCATTTGCAAGGGCCATTGTGAACCAGCCCTCTCTGCTCCTGGCAGATGAACCCACAGGGAATCTGGATTCGAAAAATGGTTGGATGATGCTTGATCTCCTGGCAGAACACAACCGTGATGGAGGCACCATTATTATGGTCACTCACTCTCCCAAAGATGCAAGTTATGCACACCGGTGCATTCACCTTCATGACGGTCAAATCAAAAATTGATCTAAAATCTCAATCTCGATAAGATGATACGTACCTACCTCACCATTGCCATAAAATACCTGATCAAGCAACCTGCTTATTCCATCCTGAGCATTCTTGGATTCTCCCTGGCTTTTGCCAGTGTCTTCTTTATATACTCTCATGTGAGTTACCAGACCGGATACGACAAACATGTGGATACATGGGACCGGGTTTATCGTTTGAGCGGAGAGATCAACCTGCCGGGCAATGAGAACATACACGGACTCTTAGGTCCTCGCCTTGCTCCTGCTATGAAAGATGAGATCCCTGCCGTGGAAAATATGACCCGGCTGGTCCCCTTCCAGGAAAAATGTATTGTTACAAAAGATGAAGCTGTCTTTTTCGAAGAGCAGGTCTATTATGCCGACTCTACTGTTTTTAAAGTATTTCCGCTAAAATTCCTCTCAGGCTCACCTGGAGAGGCCCTGGTGGCAGATGGTCAGGTGGTGATCTCTGAGTCCATCGCCTTAAAATACTTTGGTAAGAGGGATGCCCTGGGGCAAACCCTTCAGATAAACAATGGGAAAGAGTTCGAAGTTACTGGAGTTACCAGGGATCTTCCCGAGAACATTCACCATA
>JAOZLK010000441.1:0-2503 GCA_029934875.1 Bacteroidales bacterium
GAGAGGAAGAATTGAGAGTTCATGTTATTAATCCGGGCATTCAGCGTGTGGTCAAATGCCTTGTAGAATGCCACCGGTAAAAGGAATGCTGCATGGGGATGCCTGTAGTCATAGATCACTGAGTTCCCCACTGAGAGTTGTAATCCCCTGGTGGGTGTAAAGGTAAAAATATTTGCGGCCAGGTACTTTGGGTGGTATACCTCCCTGTAATCATCTCCATAAGCGGTGGAGGTATAGAAAGAGAGAGAGGAATCCACAACCTCGGAGATTAGTGCCCCATGAACATAGGAGAACCTAAACCAGGGTGCAGGGTCCATGGACAGTTCCAACCTCGGAAATGCAGGAGTTCTGCCCGAATAGATATTTGATCCGGCATTATGCTCACCCCAGGCAAATTGTCCCATGATCAGTCCCACATGACCCCATTTCCAGCCATAGGTGATTCCGGCCCTGACCTCCCAGAAATCCCGCTTACCGTCAGAGTACCCCTTTATGTTTGATGCCCCAATACGCTGGTTCTGGAAATCCCTTGCAGTAAGTTCGGTGGATTCATGATTATCCCTGAGAGAGGCCCAGATACCAAAACGACCTATGGTGGACCAGGTTTCTAAACCATTCCACCAGTGATAAAAAGATCCGGTGGAGTTAACCCACAGATCCGATCCAATGATGGGATTTACGCTTATACGGAAGAGTGAATCGCTGTAATGAAATACATCAAATCGTTTGTTGGGATGGTTTTTCTGCCAGAGCCAGCTGGTGGCCGGATCGCCGGTATGTGCATCCGGAAGATCCCGGGCAAAATCGGTCAGATAGAAATCCAACTCTTCCATCTGACGATTGGAAAGTTGGGATCTGGAAGAATCAGCTTCCATCAACTTCTCTGCAATGTATTGCCGGGAATAGGGTTTAACCAGAGAATGGAGATCAATCACCTTGCTGGTTCCCAGCTCTTCCAGAAAAAGATAGATTCCTTCGTTTGAAATATGTACGGGAATCACCTGGGCCACTGAAATGCTGATTCCACTGAGCCAGAGCACCATTATTAGGAACCACCTATTTATAGAGCAGGCTTGCATTCTGTATGTAGGCTGTTTCTCCGGTTTCATGATCGATCAGCTGCTGCACTTCCCGGGGTAATGTTTTGATAGCCCCCATTAAACTGCAAGTTTCCTGATCCAGTGAAGTTACAAAATGAATGTCAATCCGGCGTGACTTGGTAATCATAGCCAGTGCGGTACCGGCATTATTCATATACTTTACCTCCATCTCCTCAAAGATCTGGTCCCAGCCACCCAGCCTGAACAGGTTCATAAATGCCTTGTTTCCGATTCCATCCCTGCATTCCGCATAGATGATCAGCTTACCCCCGTCTTTTACAAACGAGGCAGCATTGTGTATGGATTTATGGGCCTGGATAAAGTTAATGTCCTTGGGATACCCTCCGGCACTGGCCACCACCATATCATAGGTCTTAGGCTCCATGGAGCGGAAAAAATGGTCGTACCGGCCACATGCCTTTTTAAAATCATCATACCCCGTTCCAAAATGCACCTCACAGACCTCTTTCCTGCTATTAAGAATGGCATGAATCTCCAGCTTAGGGGGCAACATTGTATTGATCTCTTCCAGGTCAAGGGCCAGGGGATTGGTCTCCAGGTTACCTGATTCGCACCCTTCCCTCAGTTTTTTTTGCTCGAAATCTAGAAACAGCTTATGATTATACAGAATGGATTCATAGGCTGCCATACCTGGGAACAGTAATTTTCGGCCCCCTCCGAATCCTGCAAAATAGTGATGGAGAATGGCCCCAAATGTAATCAGCATGTCATGATTCAGCAGATCTTTCAGTATCTTAACTTCAGTGCCCCGGGAAGTTGTTCCAAGGCTTGTAAGCGTGGATTCATCTCTGCTGTTGTGATGCACAAATTTGAACTGGTCGTAAGTCTCACCGTAGCTATGAATACACTCCTCCCTCGATTGTGCTGGATGTGTTCCGTAGGCAATGTAAAAGGTGATATTTGTTGAAGCCACACCATATTCCATTAGTGCACCGGTGAGCAGGGGGAGGTATTTAGGAAACTGGCATAGACGGGTTTTGTCACTAATTACAATACCCACATTCCGAACTTTCTTCTGCTGCATCTTCAGGTGTGAACTAAGATCAGTTTTGAATTGTTCCGGGCTTACTATGGGAAGTGGATCGGTATGAACAGGGGCAGCTACATTATCAGGAAGGTTCAGATGCTCTTGGGAAGAACCATATTTAAAATCAACGACCATATGATGGTATTTTAATTACGAGTTTCACTAACAAAGTAAAGAAATAGTCCGGCGAAAAAGAATTCCCTACAGCTGAATATCCGTCGAGGTAATCGGAAGTAGATATATTGGCTCCTCCCTCCACCAAGAGGTGAGTTTCTTGAGTAAAAAGGTAAGCCAGTCCCACTCCCCCTGAAAAGAAGGGTGCAACCGGCAGGTACTTACCGTCATTTTGCTCAGA
>JAOZLK010000441.1:2603-4426 GCA_029934875.1 Bacteroidales bacterium
CTCCCCCTGAAAAGAAGGGTGCAACCGGCAGGTACTTACCGTCATTTTGCTCAGACAGCTCTTTATTGGGTTTGTTCAGGAATTGAATGATTCCTATGCTGGCAAAGGCCCTGGGTTCGAACCTGGTTTTCCATCTCTTCCTGGGATAGGGATTGAAGCGGTGTACATATACCCCTTTGGCTGCAAACTCATAAAGATTACTGCGGAATGCATATCCACGTGCCTCCTCAGGGGTTCCTTCATCGGTTCCGGATGTACGGTGTATCCCAATATTTGCTCCCACCTTCCAGTTATGAGCCAGATCATATAATACTCCGCCATGAATGGATAGACCGGGCGTTCCTGGACCCACATCAAAATAGGAGAAATTTACCCCTGTCCCAGTTTCAATATAGACACCCTGGGATTTTTGCGCAGCACACCAGCATGTGATACAACAGAGTATTCCCGGCAGGAGTATGTATTGGTATAAGCGATTTGATCCCATGAACTATCCCGAGAAGTGAGAGTGAACTAGAATTCGGGACAGGGAACCATCCGGGCTTTCTGCTTTTTCCGGGTGGACTTAAATTCATAGGTAATTGAAACTTCATGGGCACCCCCGGTTGAGGAGACCAGGTTGGATATAGTAAAGTCATAGCTGTATCCCACACGAAGCTGGTTCATCTTATAACCCACCAGGAATGCCAGGGCATCCCCCCTTGGATCCTTCTGGTATTCACCGTTGCCACCTCTAAAGAAAGGTATGCCTCTATACCAGAATCCAAGCATTAAAGGTGCTTTATACCAGTAAAGACCAAGGACTACCTGATTGTAGATATCCTGGTGCATATAATAAAATGCCAGAGAGAGGGTTTCATCCACTGGATTAAGTAGCTGTCCACGTTTAACAATCTGGTACCCTCCAAAGATGGTGTATTTAATGGGCCAGCGGGCTTCATTGTTATAAAGACCATAATTGGGTCTTAGCAGGTGGTCCACAGTAAATCCTCCCCACGCCCTGTCTGTATATCCAATAAGCGAAACCGCAAAGTCCACATCAGGTTTATAGGCATCGGTAGGGGGCTGCTCAATAGTGGCTCCTCCCACTCCGCCACTGGACAACTGATCGTTCCAGATCAACTTGTAATAATCGATACCCATCTGTGTATAATTGAAATGTACGCCGGGTCTGAGATGGAAGTCTTTGTTGACCTTAATATCGTATGAATAGAGTATCCCGGCATTTAAAAGCCCCATGTCGCCCGATCCAGCCACATCTCGCATCACCAGTACCCCAACACCACTGTTAAAGTTCTCAAAGAAATGGTCATAGGAGAAACTATAACTCACAAAGACATTGTTCAGTTCGGGCCACTGATTTCGGTAGACAGAAGACAAACGGTCCCCAGCCGTGGCTCCCGCAAAGGACGGAGCCAGGTATAGCGGATTTGCATAGAACTGAGTGAACTGAGGATCCTGACCCTTTGTCCATGTAAACACACTAACTATGAATATGATTAGAGCAAGTCTCTTCACCAAATTAGCTATGGAAAAATTTAAATTAGCAACCTTTTTCTTCTGTGTTCAATGCTTCGAACACCTATCCATAACTAAGGTAAACGAGTTTTCTGGGATTATGTTACATGTTAAAATTGTTCTAAAAACAAAAAGCCGGTAAGGATATCCGATCACCTTACCGATTTTTAGAAATGCTATCTTCCTTGTTTATATTCCTAACTATCTATCTATCATATTTTGTGGAGTAAAATTCACAAGATTTTCTGAGTCAAATTACATTACTTTGTCTAGACTACTAAACAATTCGCTTTGAATAGATTTGA
>JAOZLK010000442.1 GCA_029934875.1 Bacteroidales bacterium
AATGCTTACTCCCTGAACCGTGGTCTGGAGCATGAAAAGTGTGTAGCGATCATCAAAACATACAAAGCCATACGGGAAGAAATGCCCCCTTCCTCACCCGGAGAATGGTACACGATCTATCCCCCCTTTGAAAAGGGTTTCGGAAAAAGAGACTCGTCGGGTAAATGGGAATATATGAATGCCGGGGTGACTCCAATTGTTGCCGGGGAACTCGCCCATGGAGCATTCGAGCACGGATTTGAAGCGTATGGAGCTGATATCCTGATGCGAATCGGGAAGCTGGCAGAGAAAACTGATAATTATCTTCACTGTGCCTACCAGGGAGCAATGCCTGAAGTTCCTCAAAGGGTTTTCACACCCGTAAGTCTGGTAAAAATCGCAAATAGGGTATACCCCCCCAAAGAAGCGAAACACGATGGAAAGGTCTATGGGTACGGGGCAGAACAAGGTGTCCTGTCATTCCATGATATTTCCTTCGAATTTTTGAATCCGGATAAGGAGCCGCTCACAGGGATCAGCCTTTCGTCAAGGGAAGGGGAAACGGCTGCTTTTTCAAGCGATGTAAATCAAAAGGCAGCCTCTGTTTACTTTTTACATTCCAGGGATGGCGGGCCGATTGCCGGAACAGTTACACTGAGATACGAAGATGGAACGGAGTATATCGACTATATCACAGCAGATAAGGCTGGTAACTGGTGGTCACAGAAAGAGACCGGCAACTGTAAACTGGGTTGGCGCAGTAACAACCGGGGGCAGTATATTGAATTGTCTGTTTATGGAATGAACAACCCTCATCCTGAAAAAGTAATAGTTTCAATTGATATAAATGCAAACGGGTCACGCTCCTTCTGGCATATTACTGCTATTACTATCTGCGATTCCCCGGTGTTTTTTATGCCA
This sequence comes from Bacteroidales bacterium, assembly GCA_029934875.1. Lineage (GTDB taxonomy): Bacteria > Bacteroidota > Bacteroidia > Bacteroidales. The sequence goes on from JAOZLK010000442.1 coordinate 901, forward strand.
TCCATCATATCCCATGGAATTCCTGACAACTGGGGTTCAGGGGCAGTTGTATATGCCCTGATTGAGGGACTGGCGGGAGTTAAGGACGAAGGGGTGGCATTCGATAAGGCATTGATTGCTCCAAGATGGGAGGCAGCAGGTGTAAATAAAGCAAGTGCAAGCATAAAATATGAAGCTTCAGGTGCTTATGTAAGTTATTCTTATGAGAAAGATAAGGCTGGCAACAATTTGAATTTGATTTTGACAGGCAATTGCTCTGAAGCAGAGGTTGAAATTCTATTGCCTGCTGACAAGGAGCCACGTTCGCTTATCTTAAACGGGAAATCAACTGTGAGTTCAATCAAACAGGTTGAAGATTCGAAATACTTGTGCCTTGGAATATCTGGAGTAGGAGTAAATGAACTGAAAATTGAAATGAATTAATTTTTAAAATTATGAAATTTGAATCTTTTAAGTATGGTAAACTGGTACTCCTGGTACTATCTATTCTTTGCGCTGAATATAATCTATCCGGGCAAAACCTTGAAGAGGATTTTAAAAATCCACCCCAATCAGCCCGGCCACGGGCATATTTTGATTTCATCAACGGAAATTTCAACCTTTCCCAAATAAGCTACGAGCTGAAAGAGATGAAGGACAAAGGAATGGGTGGGTTTGAAATATGGGATGTAAAGACACCAGTTGACCCCAAAGGAATTATTCCTGCCGGCCCATCATTTTTAGGTAAGGAATCGATCGAGGCCATTGCTTATACCGTAAGAGAGGCAACACGTCTGAATCTTGAAGTGGGATTGGTGTTTTCCAGCAGTTGGAATGCCGGTGGTTCATGGGTTGAACCGGAACATGCCACCATGGGTTTATACACCAGCAAAGCAATCATTGAAGGACCTGCTTCTTTTGCCGATACCTTAGCCTTCCCTTATGCACCTGAAAAAGACAAAAGAGGTAGAAAAAGGATCCTGAAGAAAGATGCAAATGGATTGCCGGTTTACTACAAAGATATTGCAGTACTGGCCTATCCGGTGTACGAAAACAATATTATTCCAGCAATATCTGATATTGTCAACCTGAGCGGGAAATTCAATGAGGATGGATTTTTGGAATGGGATGTTCCGGCCGGGAAATGGGAAATTATCCGCTATGTCTGCACGAATACCGGCCAGCCTTTGTACCTCCCCAGTCCAAATTCTGTGGGACTCATGCTTGATCATTTCAGCGGTGAGGCCATGGATGCAAACATGGATTACATTATACAAAAACTATTAGCGGAATTAGGAAGCTTTGAAAATACGGCGCTCAATTATTTATATGCAGATAGTTATGAATTGAAGGAAGCAGCCTGGACGCCGGAATTAATCAATGAATTTAAAGAGAGGCGGGGTTACGATATGACACCTTATTTACCTGTGTTGTCAGGTAAAATTGTAGAAAACCAGGAAATCAGCGACCGGTTTTTATTTGATTATAACATGACCCTGTCCGATTTAATCATTGATTATCATTATCGGAGAGGGAAGGAGATCTGTAATAAATATGGGCTTGGATTTTACGCTGAAGCAGGAGGACCGGGTCCACCAGTACACAATTGTCCTTTTGAATCCCTGAAAGCCCTTGGGGCAGTCGATATCCCGCGTGGCGAATTTTGGAACAGGCATGAGAAAAAACGTGAAGATGGTTTGGATATGCTTTGGCTGATCAAAGAAATAGCCTGTGCTGCACATATTTATGATCAGAATATCGTTGAAGCAGAGTCATTTACCAGCCTGCAACAATGGCAGGAAGGTCCTGCTGAGCTCAAACCTTTGGCAGACAGAGCTATGTGCGAGGGACTTAATCGCTTTATTTTTCATACTTTCCCCCATGTACCACCTGAAGCAGGGGTTCCCGGCTGGGCATACCATGGCGGAACACATATTAATACTACGAGGGTTTGGTGGCCGAAATCCGCTCCCTTTATCAATTATCTGGCAAGGAGTTCATATCTGTTGCAGCAGGGTAATTTTGTAGCCGATGTGCTTTATTACTACGGAGATGAAGCGCCGAATTTTGTTCCGCCAAAACATATAGATCCATCTCTCGGTTATGGATATGATTATGATGTAAGCAACTCGGATATCATCCTGTCACGTTTGTCTGTTGAAGATGGTAAAATCACACTTCCCAACGGGCAAAAATATGAAGTATTAGTTCTTCCTGACCGGAAAGACATAAATCTTCAAGTGTTGCAGAAACTGAAGTTGCTGGTAAAAGAGGGAGCAACTATTGTTGGCCCAAAACCTTCGCAATCAAATGGCCTGAAAGATTTTCGTATGAACAATGATGAAATAGAAAAATTGGCAGATAAAATGTGGGGCGATTGTGATGGCACTTTAGTGAAGGAGCACCGGTTTGGTAAAGGCAGGGTGATCTGCGGGGAAAAATTAAGAGATGTTCTTTTGAGAGAAAACATAGGTCCGGATTTTAGCTACAGCAGTATAGGGGATTCCACCGATCTGGATTTCATACACAGAAAGACCGGGAGCGAAGAGATCTATTTTGTAAGCAACAAGAAGAATCGAATGGAAAGGGTTGATGCCATATTTCGTGTTTCCAACAAGGTCCCGGAAATATGGAATGCGGAAAATGGCGAAATCTATAAGCAGACTGTGTATGAAGTTGTCGGGGATGGCATTAAACTTCCTTTACAATTAGAACCATATGGGTCTGTGTTTGTCGTATTTCGCGATAAACCGGCAGAGGATCATGTTGTATCCATACAAAAGGACAAGCAACAAATATTCCCGCTCGGGGAAAGTTCGGATTTCACAATTGATTACATGGTGGAGGGTGAAGAACTGGAGTTTGTTTTAAATGTCCCTGGGAAATACCAATTTGTCGACAACAGCGGGGAGGAAAGAGTTGTGTTGATTAATGAATTGCCGGACGACATAGAAATATCAGGGCCATGGGAAATTCGATTTCCACAAGGATGGGGGGCGCCAACAAGAAGTGTATTTCCTGAACTTAAATCATGGACAGAATCTCCCATTGAGGGGATAAAGCATTTCTCCGGGATTGCTGCTTATTATAAGACCATACAGATCCCTGAGGAATTGATCCGGGCAGACCTTCGGATCACTTTAGATTTGGGTGATGTAAAAGAGGTGGCTGATATTTTTCTCAATGGAAGACCTTTAGGTATTCAATGGATAGCACCCTATAAATATGATATTACGGAAGTCGTAAAAGCGGGAGAAAATCACCTGGTGGTTGAGGTGGCCAATGTGTGGTCCAATCGCCTTAGCGGAGATGCAAAACTTCCGGAAAATCAACGGCATACAAATACAAATATGACCAAAGGTCCCCAACCCTGGACTACTCCCTGGGAAGATGTACCCCTGATAGAATCCGGTTTGATGGGTCCGGTAAAAGTTGAATTTTCAAAAAGAATTAAGTTGGATTAGTACAAGCTATTATCACAAAAACCTGAAAATGAATATTGCAGTTGCTCAATTTGAACCAAAGGATGGAGATAAAAAATATA
>JAOZLK010000048.1 GCA_029934875.1 Bacteroidales bacterium
CAACCCATGAAAAAAGGACCTAAAATATCGAGTTATTATACTTATAAGGTGCTTTACGGATATAATATATCCCTCAATAGACATTTATTATCTAAACTAACATCCATATAGTTAATACCTGGATATAATCCATCTATCCACGATTTATTTGAATCGCTGATTTATTTGCATTAAGCACCAATTTTTTTCCCTTCACGGAAGATATTGTTATTTTAATCACATTTCAAAATTCCGGCACCAGACTTATTGACTTTTATTCTAATAATGAGTAACTTATGATGTTAATCAAAACATTTATAAGTAATGAGAAATTTGAAGTGTGTTTTCATGTTAAGCCTGGTGCTTATGTTCTTCGCGGGCTGCGAAAAAATGGAAATCCAGCCCGACCCCCTGAATGCTGCTGACGATATCTCTCTTAAAAGTGCCGATGATGCCCAATATAAGGGTTCCATGAAGCACTGTGTGCCTTTTAAAGGTGAATTCCAGGTATATGTATCTAATATTATACATCCTGGCCCCCCTCCGAAAATTCAGGAAGCCGAGGGATTCGGGAAAGCCACCCATCTTGGCAAAGCAAAGGTATATTTAAAGCAGTGGTGGATGCCGCCAATGCCTCCGCCTACTGGTTTCCCCTGGGCAGGTACCGGATGGGGTGAGGTTGCGTTCACTGCAGCAAACGGAGATATACTAAAGGCAGTATATGATGATGCTATTGGGAAACATGTATCTAAAACCCTGGTCTTTGTATCATTCACAGGTCATTTTAAAGATGGGGGTACCGGAAGATTTAAGCATGCAAAGGGTGAATTTAGATGGGACGGAGTATTTAATCCCTTCTTAAATGAGGGAACAACCACTCTGACAGGAAATATTAAATATTCAAAATAAACTACATCATACCCATTCTCTTATTTAAAAGCCCCTGGCTTCGGCCAGGGGCTTTTCTAATACACCTTCCTCAAGCAATTACATCCTTTTCTCCAGGGTTAAATACATGTTAATCCTGTGCTTATTATGATTCATTCCAAATAATGATCGTAATTTTCTCATACACCAATTAATATTGTCATGGGAAAATTAGCAGAGGTAAAAGTTAGAGAAGAAAAAAGAGTTGATCCTTCAAATATCATACAAATTGGCTATCAAACCTTTATCAGGAAGTGAGGTAAAACTGAAATTATGCTTAAACGGCAGGGGTCTGTATGATTTCCTGGATACACTTGTGGCCCTGGGATTTTTACATAAAAAAGGGAATAAGGAGACTGCTGTCTATTCAAATTCCGCTGACAGCGATTTCTTCCTGGACAAAAATAAGGCCTCTTACATGGGAGGTTTGCTGGAGATGGCCAACAACCGCCTATATCCTTTCTGGAATTTCCTGGAAGAAGCATTGAAAAGGGGAACTCCCCAGAATGAAATTCGGACCGGTGAACAATCCCTTTTTGAGAAAATATATGCAGATCAGGATAAGACCCGTGAATTTGTGAATGCAATGGGAGGTGCCCAGGCCGGGGCTTTCATAACTTTTGCCACGCAGTTTGACTTCTCCTCATACACCACCATGTGTGACATTGGGGGCGCAGGAGCACTGTTATCGGCACAGGTGGTGTTGCACAATCCCCAGATGTCCAGCATTTCATTTGATCTTCCTCCGGTCGGTCCCATCGCTTACGAAAACATCAGTAAGATGGGGGTTGCTAACAGGGTGAAGATTCAATCTGGTAATTTCTTCACCGATCAATTCCCAAAAGCAGATGTCATTACCATGGGTAACATCCTCCATGATTGGGGTAGGTCTGATAAAAAACTACTTATTAGAAAAGCCTATGATGCATTGCCCGATGGAGGAGCCCTGGTCGTTATTGAGAATATTATTGACGATGAAAGACAAGAAAATGCTTTCGGCTTGATGATGTCTTTAAATATGCTAATTGAAACTGCTGAGGGTTACGACTTTACAGCTTCTGACTTTAAGCAATGGGCTTTGGATGCCGGGTTTAGTCAAACGTCTGCTTTGCCATTAACAGGACCATCCAGTGCCGTTATTGCCATAAAATAAGTAAGTCTCAAAATTGTTATCTTGTTTCCCTCAATGAATTGAGCCCTTAGCTCGGAATAGGAAACAGGATAACAGATATGAGCACATCAGAGTATTTAGCATTTCTACCTATGTTGATTTACGGCATAGCATTGGCTGATTTATTTCGTCAATGGAGCCGTTTTCTCGACGTGAAACAAATCTTTCTCCCCAGCTTACTCCTGACTGTAATTTTAACAGAGACTGCATTGTACAATGTATTTCTCTTTGCTGGATTATTGGAACATCTTGAAGGTTTAACCTACGCCAACTATCTCGTTTATCTGGTTCCACCCTTCCTTTTCCTGTTAACAACAATATTTTTTACACCCGGGGAGGATGCTGACACGAAGGATTACTTCATGAAACACATGCCTGTTTTTATGATTCTTTTTGCCATGTTCATCGCCAGCCATATTCTATACGAACTTAATGAACAAAAATCCGTTTTTGTAATGCGTGCTATTGGAATACTATTGTTGCTGTTTGCAGGAATATTGCGAAAAAAGTGGCTGTTCTACCTTTTCGCTGTCCTCTGGATTTTGTCACTCTTCACAAAAGCGACCCATATCGCCGTCTGAGAATATAATGGAATTAAAACTAATTGCTTGTGAAAGAGCACTGGGACAGGGTATATCATAAGACAGCGGTTGAAAAGCTGGGATGGTTCGAAGACAAGCCAGAACCCTCTCTTCGCCTGATAAATCACTGCAACTGATATCAGCTCCAGTGCAATGGAGGCTCTCAGGCAACGATTAGGTCACAAAAAGAGCAAGAATATCAACTGGATCGTTGATGATCTATGCAACTCGCAAAAACTTCATTTACTGGATCAGGTTGATCTATGGCATGACCGGGCGGTGTTACATTTCTTTCTCAAGCCCGGGGAACAGGATGCCTACTTTAAATTACTCAAACACCTGGTAAAGGAAAATGGATATGTGATCATTGCAGCATTTAATTATAATGGTGCATTAAAGTGCTCAGGCCTCCCGGTTCACAGGTATAAGCAGGAAATGCTGGAAGATAAGCTGGGTCAGGAGTTCCTGATAAAAAGGTCTTTTAATTATACCTATACCAATCCTACCGGTGATACAAGAGAATACATTTATACTTTATTTCAAAGAGATGCTGATTAGATGGAGTTTTTCAGCTCAAAGCAAGGACTCTATAAATGCTTAAACTGATCGGCTCCCGCAAGCCATCCCGTTGAGTAAGCTATTTGCAGGTTATAGCCCCCGGTTTCAGCATCAAGATCGATCATCTCGCCTGCGAAGAAAAGCCCGGAAACGATCTTTGACTCCATGGTTTTGGGTGAGATTTCTCCCGTGGAGATGCCTCCTGCGGTAATGATGGCCTCTTTAAACGAACGATGTCCGGTAATTGTAAAACGGAAGTTCTTCATAAGATTCCTAATCCTATTTCGCTCTTTTGATGAAACCTGGTGCCCCTCTTTTTCAGGATCGATCCCTACAATATCCATAAAAACGGGGATCATAGAAGAAGGCAGCCAGTCCCTGAACAAGTTGGAGACTCTCTTCTTTCCAGATGCATCCAGGTCCCTTAGCAGCCGGGCATCCAGCTTCTGATCATCCAGGGCAGGCTTTAGATCAAGAGACACTTCAACTTTGCTTTTCTGGTACAGGGCATCGACCACTATCCTGCTAAGGGTAAGTATAATGGGCCCGGACAATCCAAAATGGGTAAAAATCATTTCACCAAAATCCTCTCCCTTTTTTCTATCATCCACCCATACCGTTGCCCTGACATTTTTCAGGTTAAGTCCCTGTAGCTTTGGCGCCAGCTGTCCCCCGGTTTCAAGGGGAACAAGGGCTGGTCTTACCCGCGAAATAGTGTGACCGGCAGTACGGGCCAGCTCATAACCCTCTCCATTGGAGCCAGTGGCCGGATAGGATTTCCCACCGGTAGCCAGGATGACTTTCTTAGCCCTGAACTCCCTGCCATTGGATTGAACGCCCTCAATGCTTTGATTCTCTGTGATCAGCTTTTCGACACGCTCCCCGCAACGAATTTCCACTTTCAATTCACTCACCCAACTCAAAAGGGCCGTTAATACATCTGAAGATTTATTACTTGTTGGAAAATAGCGACCACCTCTCTCCCTGGTAGTTTCAACCCCATACTCATTGAGCAATTCAAGAATCTCATGTGAAAAGAAATGTCCAAATGCACTGCGAAGGAAGCGACCATTTGGATATACATGCTTAATGAATTCTCCGACTTCGGCGTCATTGGTAATATTGCAGCGCCCCTTTCCTGTAATCAGGAGTTTCCTGCCCTCCTGTCTCATTTTCTCAAGTACAAGTACCCGCTTACCTTCCCGGGCAGCGCTCCCAGCTGCCAGTAATCCTGCAGGCCCCGCACCCACCACTATGACATCAAATTTCTCCATCTTTTGCAAAGGTATCCATTTCCCGGAGCCTGCTCATCAAATAAAACTAACTTGCTTAAATGGGAAGCATAAAAATCCTTACAAAATTAAAAAGGGTGTACCGGGTCATGCATCTGTTTGATGAGGGTAAGATTGCAGATAATTTCCGGGGAATGTATCATTTATTTGAGGCCAAAGAGATTGCGGCATCCGATCAGCCCTTTCGCTTTCCTCGGGGGGAGGAAATCAGCCTGCCTGACCAGTTTACATTTGAAGGAAGTACATACAAAAGCCGTGAATATCTCAACTCGGCGTTTACAAAAGGTTTCATAGTCATTCAAAACGATGAGCTGGTTTACGAAAAATATTTTTCGGGCAATAGTGAAAGTACCCGACACATTAGCTGGTCAATGGCCAAGTCGGTTGTTTCAGCACTTTTCGGAATAGCCATGGAGGAGGGTTTTATTCGTAGTTTGGATCAGGCTGTGGATGAGTATCTGCCCGAATTATGCGGATCTGGATACGAAGGCGTGCGCATCAAAGATGTCCTGCAGATGTCGGCAGGAGTAAAATTTAATGAAGACTACCGTGCTTTCAGATCGGATATCAATAAGTGGGGGCGGAGATTTGCTTTTGGCTCCTCCCAGGATAAATTTGCCGCAAGCCTGAAACATGAAAGTGAGCCTGGGACAAAACTGCATTACGTAAGCATAAACACACATGTCCTGGCTATGATTATTGTAAGGGCCACCGGCAAAGGCTTAAGCGAATATCTGGAGGAAAAATTGTGGAGGCCGATGGGTATGGAATATAGTGCTTACTGGCTCTGTGATGATTCCGGAATGGAGCTTGCCCTGGGTGGATTGAATATCACCCTTCGTGACTATGCTAAAATTGGCCAGCTCTTCCTGAACCAGGGAGCCTGGGGGGGAGTTCAGATCGTACCGAAAGAATGGGCTCTAGCTTCTGTAACTCCCGATGCCTGGCACCTGATGCCTGAGAACAACAAAGTATTCGGATATGGATATCATTGGTGGGTACCCCAGGGTGGAAAGGGTGAGTTTATAGCCATGGGTGTATACAACCAATATATTTACGTTAACCCAGTCACAAGAATGGTTATCGTCGTTAACTCTGCTAACCATAGGTTCAATGAGGATGGAAATCCCTATGCCGATCCAAAAGTATTCCTGGAACTATTCCGGGCCATTGGCAAGCAGGCTACTCTTTGACGATACTCTTGCGGTAGGTTCGCAGCTGGTCCTCCACTGAAAGAATATAGGCTCCACTCTCAAAAGAGCTCATATCGATCTTGTATGAGTCTCTACCCCGGACCTGCCTGGCATATATCAGGCTACCCTTGCTTGTAAATATCCTTATGGTGGAGCTTCCGGCATCCTTATCAAGATTGAGGGTAACAAATCCATTTGTAGGATTGGGATAGATCAGTGGAGTGTCCAGACCCGAAACGCCAATTCCGACAGTACTGGTAACAGTGACTTCCTGCATATCTGATGCACTGTTCGCACCGGATATTGCTTTCAGGGTAACTGCATAAGTACCTGTGCCGGCATAAGTGTGTGAGGGATTCTCCTCCTGGCTTATCGTTTCATCCCCAAAATCCCATTCATAGGAATCTGCGCCGATTGAAGTATTGGTAAAATCAACTTTCAGTTCATCCGCGATAAAAGTAAAACCTGCTTCTACTGTTACTTTGGGTTCAAAAAGCAGTGTCTGGTCCTTAAAGTTTGCATCATTGTCCGGGGAGAGTGAAACTGCCTCGGGCCCCTTGGTAAAAGCAATCATTCTCAATGGTCCCTGCTCATGAGCTTCGGTAAATTCCACATACACCTTATATTCTCCGTCCGCTACAATGGCTCCGTCCTTATCCGTGCAATCCCAGGTCACAGTATGGGTTTGGTGACTTGAAAGTGTGGCTCCGGTGTTTGCATCGGTAACATCCCCCCCCGAGTTACTATCCCACGTATAAAGGTATTGCTTTCGTTTTTCAGCTCTTAGTTTTCTGGTCAGGACAAATCCATTTGCATCTTCCACCCATATAGCCAATACATGCCTGGGTGAAAAATTTCCGTTCACTGTAACAGTTCTGACAGTAAAAGTCATGGTTCCCTCGGTTTTTTCCTGTGCTTTCAAACCACCTGCTGTGGCTGTTAATAACAATAGACCAAGGACCAGTACCTGCGCTAAATATTCTCCTGATCGTATCTTTGAATACATGTTTTTTTCAATTTAGCCGCAAAATTTAGGTATTAAAAAACAGCAAGCTCACAAATTTCTGTTAAAAGGAAATAATAAACGGGATCAGCGATGCAATTAAAAGGGGATAAAAAAGAGGCTTCCAGTATCAGAGAGAATCCGGAAAAACAACAATTATTTTCCGGTTTTGTATAGCTCGAATCGGCCGGGAATATTTTTTCGTGGCCAGTTATTATTAAATAATTCACAATCGGCAGTCTCAAGGAAAGGATCCAGCACCAGCGCAGTAACTTCTTTTTCAAAACTAAATACTTTACTTGTTTCCAGGTTGTTTCGGGTCCATATTTCAACAGGAATACGGCGGATTTCAGAGCTACCATCGTCAAAACTGAACTGAACGATCAGTGGCATGATCATTCCCCCAATGTTCCTGAACTTGATTTGAACATAGAATTTTTCAGCTTTCAGGAGCGCCTTCTCTTCCTTTGACAGGCCCTCCAGATACTGGGTGTAATTTTTCAAATCCTCCGGAGATTGCGCATATTCATCATAGCTGTCATAGAAATCACGCATGCCAGGGTCTCTCTCTACCATTGATTCCATCTCCTGGCGATTCCTCTGCACAGCAATCTCCTCAGGAATGGCAGATGCCTCAATTTTTAATATCGCCTTCTCATTAGCAGGATTGCCTGAGTTCACTGTAAATACTTCCACCTCTTCAATGGAGATATCCACATGATCCGTCCCATAAAACCACCCCCTCCAGAACCAGTCCAGGTCGACGGCTGAAGCATCCTCCATGGTTCGGAAAAAATCCTCGGGTGTGGGGTGCCTGAATTTCCATCGCAGCGCATACTGCTTGAAAGCGAAGTCAAAAAGCTCTCTGCCCATGATCGTTTCCCTAAGGATATTCAATCCTGTTGCAGGCTTAAAGTACGCATTGGCAAGGAACTGCACCATAAGGTGACCATCGGTCATAATGGGAGCAAGTTGAGTTTTGTCTCCCTTCATATAATCTACGATATCACGTGGTCTCCCCATGGGATAAGGGCATTCATGATCCCACTCTCTTTCAGCAATTCCCTCCAGGAAAGTGTTTAATCCTTCATCCATCCATGTCCACTGCCTTTCATCGGAATTGACAATCATTGGAAAGAAGTTATGACCCACCTCATGGATAATCACCCCGATCATATTCCACTTGGTCATCTCAGAATAGGTACCATCGGGGAAAGGTCGTCCCGGATTGAATGAAACCATAGGATATTCCATTCCGGCTGTGGCACCGTGTACTGACCAGGCCACCGGATAGGGATAGTCAAAGGTATGGCGGGAGTACACTTTCAGTGTATGAGCAACTACCCGGGTCGAATACTGTTCCCATAGAGGATTGCCCTCTGGTGGATATAGAGACATAGCCATCACGGTCCTGTTTCCGAATTTGACAGCCATCGCATCCCAAATAAATCGCCTGGAACTGGCAAAAGCAAAATCGCGTACATTCTCAGCCTTGAAATGCCAGGTGGATGTCTGCTTCGATTTATTCCTCATGGCACTCCTGGCTTCCTCTTCTGAGAGAACGGTAACAGGAGTTTCAAGGGACTCAGCAGCCAGATCCAGCCTGGAAAGCTGCTCCTCCGTAAGTACTTCATCCCCATTTAGCAGTACTCCCGTGGCCCCGATAATATGATCTGAGGGAGCCGTAATTTTCACATCAAAATCACCAAAAGTGAGTGCAAATTCGCTGCGTCCCAAAAATTGTTTGTTCTGCCACCCCTCAAAATCGGTATAAGCCGCCATCCTTGGATAAAACTGTGCAATGGTATAGAGATAGTTTTCATCTTCGGCAAAATACTCCATCCCCGAGCGTCCGAAATGAGTAGCCTGGTTATTGATGTTATACCACCAGCTGATATGGATTTCAAGCTCCTCGTTTGGCGATAAAGGTGCATCAAGATCGATGCGCATCATGGTATGGTTGATGGTATAGCGATAGCTGATCCCATTGCCGTCTTTAACCTCCCCGATTTTGAAACCCCCATCCAGGGCTTCCATGAAGCGAAACTCACTATCTTCGGCCAGCATGCTTGCAAAATCCTCACTCCCGGAGAAGGCAAGCCGTTCCGGCATGTAGCTTGGAGTAGATAGCTCTTTAAGGCTTCCATCCGCCCTTACATTCTGATCCAGCTGTATCCACAAGTAATTCAGCTCGTCGGGAGAGTTGTTATAATAGGTGATCACCTCACTTCCATGGATTTGTTGTTTCTGATCATCCAGGGTAAGCTTGATCTTATAATCGGCCTCCTGCTGCCAGTACATTGGTCCCGGGGCTCCAGCCGCATTCCTGTATATGTTAGGGGTGGCAAAATCCCTTCCCATCTGCCTGAACACATTTTCAGCCGGTATAAAGGTTCCCTGGGAAATCAGTGCCTGAAAAAACACGGTTCCTATCAAAATCAGAATAGATCTTTTCATACTGTATCTTTAAAGTGCCTCAAGGCTAAGCCTGGCCCTATCCATATGCTTCGATTTTAGCTCAACAATTATCTCACCAGGGGCTCCGGTCGACCTGACAATGATTAATCCCTTTCCCCTGAATAATTTAAACTTTCCATCGGTAAAACTTCCGTCGTGAAGAGGACTTGCATTACCTGCCGCCAGCAGCTCTCCCTCTCCCGAAACGAAGGCCTCCAGTTCAGAATCATCATTGATAGCAAGTACTCCCTTTATATCCCTGGCCTCAACTGGTATATACAAAAGAGAATTCCTCTGAGCAGCCAGCGTTTCAATTTCAGGACTAAGGATCAGTTGACTTGCCTCTTCTGCTGTTTTGAGTGAAACAAGCTCCTCCTTTTCACCGTCAACTCCGCTTGCCATGAGCTCTCCAGGCATGTAATTTACCTCAAATTCAGCAATATACCTGTCGGCCGGAAGAATCTTTTTACTTCCGATAAGCCTTCCATTAAGCTCCAGCCTCACTTCAGGGAGTGAGGAATAAACTTTCACTTTCAAGGGTTTACCTTCTTCACCCTCCCAGTTCCAGCTATTCAGTTCATCATTCCATCCCCAGTATGAGATTCGGGAGAACTTTCCCTCCGGGACAGGTTTGGAAACCATGATCTCAAGTTTGCTCTCACCCCAAACCACATCCCGATAATATGACTGTGGCTTCTTGTTTCCCAGGATATCGATATCACCGCACCATGAAAGATACCAGGGCCATGGTTGAAGGAACCAGTTTTCACCTCCGGCTGCATCTGACAAATGTACATGACCAATCCCCGACTCCCCGATATAATCCATCCCGGTCCAGACAAAGTCCCCGATTACATAAGCATGTTTCTTAACCATCTCCCAATTTTCCCATGCGTGCTGGGGAACCGTTTCAGCCCCATACATAACACGATCCGGGTATTTAATATGATCAGGTTCATAATTCAGGTACTGATAGTTATAAGCACAAATATCCATGATCTCAAATGCACCGGCAGTGTGGTCCCATTCTTTCCCGGGATTGTCCCAGAACTCGCAGATGGCCTGTGTAACAGGTCTGGTCTGATCCAGCTCTCTGATGGCGCTAATCAGCTTCTTCCCAATCTCAATACCCTCCGGATCGGCCCTCTCCTGGATCTCGTTGCCATAGCTCCACATGATCACGCTGGGATGGTTGCGGTCCCGGTAAACCATGGCCTGGATATCTGCCTTATGCCACTCGGGAAAGTAGTTTGAATAATCCCCTGGTCGCTTGGGCTTCACCCAATGATCGAAAGCCTCATCTATTACAAGCATTCCCAGCTTATCGCAAGCATCCAGAAAATCCACTGATGGTGGGTTGTGGCTGCACCGGATTGCGTTGAATCCATTCTCCTTCATCACCCTTACCCTGCGAAACTCGGCATCGGGAAAGGCAGCTGCACCAAGCAAACCATTATCATGATGCATACAGGCGCCCTTCATTAAAATTTCTTTCCCATTAAGTAGTAAACCCCCTTCGGCACTGTACCCGATGGACCTGATTCCAAAGGTGGTCTCATAACGATCTGTCTCCCTGCCATCGCAATGAAGTGTGATACTGGCCCGGTAGAGATCGGGCTGTTCAGTACTCCATAGCCGGGGAATCTTAATAGAGCCCGACAGCTTAAGCATGGGGGCAGAAGATCCCTTTGCTGCCATATGCACGGGGTCCAGGACTGTAATTTTTCCTTCAGGAGAAATTAACTTTGCCCTGCACTCCAGTTCTGCACCCTCTTCAGGCAAGCCACCTATACGAACATTGATATTGATCCTGGCTGATTCTTCACTGATGTCCCGGGTAGTAATCTGAACACCCCATGGCGCAATGGATACCGGGTTTAAAATGGAGATGTGAACCGGTCTGTAAATTCCTGCACCTGCAAACCAGCGGGAGTTTTCACCTTTGTTGAGTGTCTTGATTGCAATAATATTGATCACACCCGGATCATTTAACCGGGAAGTAATATCAAACTTAAAGGGGGTATACCCATAAACATGCTCCCCGGTTTTAATACCATTCACCCATAGTTCCATCTGGGTCTGAATCCCGTCAAAATCAAGAATGACATGCTTATCCCTTAATTTTTCAGGTGTCCTGTACTCCTTTCGGTACCATGCAATACCGTCTCTCAGGTAGCCCACATCCCTCCCGCCGGGCAGGTTCTTATAAAATGGCCCCTGGTGAAGAGAATCCTGCTGGGTGTAATCCTCAATACTCCAATCGTGGGGCAGGTGAACTGATTTCCATCCAGATTCATCCAGATCCGGACTGTCTCCATGGGCTATTTCCCCCAATTGGCAGATCCAATCAGCATTGAAATCTCTCTCTCTGAAGGAGTCATTGCGGGCTGCCTTGTCACATGAGCAAAGGAGGGATATCAATAAGAAAAACAGGCCCCTGGATATAATTTTACTGGGAAAAAGCATCAATTGTTCTGTGTGAGTTATCTGCCTATTACCGCAAGATAAATAATAAGCCGACCAGATATTAGTTTTTCACAATGTTATTCAGTTAATCGTGATTGTAGTGCTCATCTCCTCCGTCCCCATCATCCGGGCTTGCCATCACAGTAGCACCCGAAGAAATGGAAACACTTGAGGCTTCATTGAAGGAGCTCGATTCAGCTCCATTCCTGGCAATTGCGAACAGTTTCTTCGGATTCCACTTTACTTTTCCGGAGATAAATTCGGGCCTGTTGTAGTTGAAGAGATAGTCCTCATAGAAATCAGGATTCTTCTGCGGCAACACAAATGGCTTAGCTGCAATCCCATTCTCATCAATATGGCTGAACCAGACCTGCGAGAAGATTCCGTCCTCGCGTTTGCTCACAAACATGAGCCATGAGCCATCACTCGACCAGCTTGGATAACTCTCGGTAAAATCTGAATTGATACCCGGCAGGGTTATTTCACCCGTTTTCTTATTGTAGAAATAGACATCAGATTCTGGATTGTTAATGGAAAAATAACCGTAATCCAGGCCAATGAATGAAATAAAATCCTTCATGGGGGCTTCCCTTGGATGAGAGATGCTCCTTCCAAAATCACTGACACTGATCAAAGTATCCATACTGCCAAACTTCCGGGTCTCCACATCGAAACTGATGCTCATAAGCTTGTAAACCCTGGAATCATAAGGTAAGGAATCAATGCTTCTGTCAGCACAGATATAGTATAAACACCGCCCGTCGGTGGACCAGGATGGGAGGTTTTCAAGTTTAGCTGTGGCAAGCTCAGCAGGCCTTGTTATGCTATTACGCTTCACATCGTAAAGTACAATATCTGAATATTTGTCTGCTACATTGGATATCTTCCCAATCCTGGAATGGAAGGACTGACTGATCTTATTAACCGAGAAGGCTACCAGTTCTCCTCCAGGATGCCAGGATGCATATGCGCCAGCGCTACGGGTTTGTTCAATTTTCGTATCAACAAACTGAATATTCTCACTGTCAGCTATCATAGTCCCCCCATAGGGTCCGCGCATATGGAACAACATCTGTTCAGGATTGCGAGCATTGAAGGTATGACAATTCATGCAATTTTTATCGCTGATGGAATTAACCATTATGGGGGTTTCCTTAAAGCTCTCCAGGGAGCGCTGATAAATCCCCATCTCCCCCCAGTTAATATTCGCCGGAGCAATTTTCCTAAAGGCGATGTAAGGATCTATCCTATCTCCCGAAATTTCATTTCTTACAGGCATAAGGGCTTCCCAGGGACCTCCCCTATTCTTTTTGTAAACCGAAATAGTCAGAGCACCCCCCCTGTCCTCGTTAAGCAGTTTCTTCCATGACTCCTTGGGGAAACTAATGCGCCCTTTCGTGCTGCTGATAGTGATGCGCCTGTTCAGACTGTTTGATATTTCGACAACAAATTGTTCTCCCTTGTTTAATATCTGGAAATTTAATGGGGCAATGTTATATGGAATTGTAAGCGAAGTGTAGTCAGGGTAAAGCTCCGGAGATTCATCACTTTGTTTAAAGTTGCCCGGAACCGGATTGCAGCCCATTACCATGGAAAACAGAAACAGAGCTATAAGCTTATTAATTTCTTTTTGCATAAGGGCTGCTGAATAAAATGTAATACCAGTAGGTGTGTTTGTATTTTGAAACCCTCTTCATCCTTTCGGCCTGGCTATCCACGTTTGCAACAAGATTGCTGAAATCGGAGAATTCCTCAACAGTATTCTTGCTGATGGCATAATCTGAAAGGGCTGACGAATTACTTTCTTTTTTTGACACGTAGATCATCAGTGCTTCCTCAACAGCCTTAGGAAATGTTTCATGGCCCTGTTTTTTAAACTGGGGAAGAAGAGCCACCACTCCGCCAATATTATGTTTTAGTAAATAACCCGCCACCAGGAACTCAAAGGCCATGTTGTTGCCCGGGTTGCTACTGTAAAACATCAAGAGTTTCCG
>JAOZLK010000443.1 GCA_029934875.1 Bacteroidales bacterium
GGACTTGTTACTTAAATCTTTCATTTTTTAAAGATTTTAGGTTAAACAAAGTCCGGGGCCCCAGACGTATTATCAAGAGCTAAATTCCGAAGTATTCAACAGGAGAATATTACAGTTGAATAAAGGTTGAATGATTTAATTTGAAATGGGGGGAATTAAAAGAGGCTACTCTTGGCGATCAATCTTTCGCTCGCAGTAATTATCGAATGCATGCTTTAGCTTAGTAAGATAAGGGGAGGTATCTTTTTTCCTTTCAGTCGCACGACTAAGCTTGCTTTCAAAATCCTTAATTTCGATAGAAAATATTTGCTCGAAGGACTTTACCAGCTCTTTTCTTGAAAGTCTTTTATCCTGAATCGCAACTGAATTGGTTTCAATCAGGCCAACTATCAATTCAAGCAAATCGGTGTCAGATGCCAACCATTGTAATTGACCTCCTTTTGCATTGATCGATTCATTGCTGGGTATATTATCGACATTATCAAGAGCATTCTGCAGCTCTACCTCAGCATACCTAATATGCTTCTTTTGCTCTTCGAAATACATTGATAAAATATAGTTGGTGAATTCAGGATTTACATGCTTTTCCTCTGGATTAGCATATATCACCGTGTCGTCATGGTGCAAGAATCCTGCTTGTACATATTCTCGATCATATGGAATCAAGAATTTGCTATATTTCATTTGGTAAACCTTTAGCCTATTAAGGCTTTTATTAAGCAAACTCTTAAAACTATCTGGATCTTGCCTATCAGACAAGGATTCTAACTCATCTAAAAATGAAGCATAAATCGATCTTATACCTTGTTTAAAAGGATTACCAGCCTGTAACTGAAATGTCACTTTCTCAATTTGACTGTAGGGTAAATTAATATTGAAATCCCAATACTTCTCATCTTCGTTGTAACTCCAATTGAAGCCGGAACCAGGTTCATTCCACAATTCATCAGGTTTACCAGATGGATATGGGTCATCCTGAAATTCAACTTTGAAAACTGATCCTAACAGGTGATTAAGAGACGGTAAAGCTAGCTTCATTTTAAAATTTATTTAAACACCTCATCCATAGTATCATCCACAGCCTTGTCATCAAATGAAGCCAAGTAAGCCTCAGTGATCTTAATACTGGAATGACCTAATGTCTTGCTCAAGTTATAGATATTATCCGTCTTCTGCCTTGCAATATCCGCAAAACTATGCCTGGCTGTATGAGTTGATATCTTCTTCTCAATTCCAGCCTTGGTTGCAATCTTCTTTAGGTACTTGTTAAGCAGGGCAGTCTTGGCACTGATTTGTTTGTGCATGAAATGAGGATCACTGTAATCTATATCGTTTTTTAAAAAAGGAAAAATATAAGCGTCGGGATCTGAACTTTCATATAAACTGAGAATAGACAGAGGTTTCTCCTTCAATCTTACCGAGTGACCATGTTTGGTTTTCTGCATCTGGAAGATAAGCCTACCATCTGTGATATTGCTCCATTTCAACCGGAGTATGTCACTAGCACGAATTCCTGCATTATAGAAGGAAAACAAAAAAGCATTTCTAACATTCCAGATAAGCGATCCCTTCGACAAGCTCAAATCCTCAATCTTCTTGATTTCTTCAATTGTTAGTCTGGCACGATTAACCTCTCCTTCCTTAAGCTTGAAACTGAAGAAAGGATTGTGCTCCTGCTTAACAGATCCCATTTCAATGGCTTTATAAAAAAGGGCTCGAATGATACGAAAGTTGGCATGGATTGTATTCTCCGAATTCCCTAGCTTCTTCAAATATGCCTGAAATCCTCTCAGAAAAGAATGATCAATTTCACTAAATAGGAGATCACTACCATTTCGGTATTTCTCTACTTTATTCAATAGAACCTGGTATCTCATTGCATTAGCCACTTCATTATTGTCATTCATTTCCTTAACTCTGACCTTAGTGAATTCAGAAAAACTCTTTGATCCAGGATTCATCAGTTTCTGCTTAATTCCAGTGGCAGTAACTTGCTTTCCCTCATCTCCTAACTTTTTAGCAGCATCTTTTGCAGCTTGGATTTTATCATCTATATATCCATTAATGGTTTTATGCTTTGAATGGTTTTGTCTAACGTACTTATTCTGCTGAGGCTTGGGATTAAACTGATTACTATTGACGGCATAATCAAGCTTCATTCGGACATGCTTTCGATCAACAGTTATTCTCAACAGAAGTGTATACTCATTACTACCTTTAATAGGTTTATTATTTGCTTCAATGTTATAACTTGGCATAGGATAAAAGTTTAGTTAAAGATACTACTGAAACATTACTGAAACAAATCTTTCAATTGAGTTCATTTCAATACATTCAATTTACTACTGTAAATAAGCTAATTAGAAAACTACCAGGGCTTTAGGATGAACCGAAATGAATGAGAATGAAGATGTTCGATTCCCCTACGGACTGCAAGAAACACCTCGCAAACTCAATGTTTACGGGGTGTTTTGTTTTTATGCACACCCTGAATGCCCTGTTCCTTCCTTTCAGTCATTTCTCTCCTCCCTTTCCAGTATAAGTGCATCAATACCATTTTGTTCTATCTGAAACTCACCATCCCAATACATATTTTCTGGTAGGTGTTCTACTTTTTGCACAGTAGGATGATAAAAATTCTCGTAGCCATTTTCATATCCGCTGACAATTACAGGCATGTCAATAGGATATTCTTTCAGTATTTCTATAAGTTCTCCAACAGTATAGTTGAATATTTTGCTTCTCATTTCAGTCATAGCTACCGTTATTGTCGTTCAACATCGTAAAGATAGCATACATTGAAATATTGTATCTTTAGCATGCTTAAGCACTGATATGCCAAATCTTTATATCATAGCAGGCTGCAATGGGGCAGGAAAAACAACTGCTTCATTTACAGTCCTTCCCGAAATGCTCGATTGCGATGAATTCATCAATGCCGATGAAATAGCCCGTGGCTTGTCTCCGCTAAATCCTGAAAAGGCAGCCATCGAAGCAGGCAGGCTCATGCTGACGAAAATCGACAAACTCATCTCGAACAAGAAAGACTTTGCATTTGAAACAACTTTGGCAACGAAAAGTTACGTTAAAACTATCCAGAAAGCGCAAGAAAACGGGTATCAGGTTTCACTGGTGTTTTTCTGGCTTGAATCGGTTGGTTTAGCAAAAGAACGAGTAAAAATAAGGGTGCTGGATGGGGGGCATAGTATCCCTGAACCTGTAATCACCAGAAGATATTATTCTGGACTAGCGAATCTTTTCAAATTATACCTTCCCATTTGCGACTATTGGATGATATTTGACAATTCTGTTGCGCCATCAAATCTTATTGCGGAAGGATACTTGAATGGTGAAATTGTAATAGAAGATGCTGTTACGTTTGAAAAACTTAAAAATCATGACAAAACAGGATAATCCAGTAAGGGAGAAAATCCTCAAAGGGTTGGAGCTTACATACATCAAACTCATCAAATCAAAGAAGGAGAGGAATCTCGATTTGGTTATTTCGAAAGATGGGAAAATCGTCAGGATTCCTGCAAAGGAATATGATACTGATATATAATTGCACACCCGAATTGCACACCTTGTGGAATGCGCATCATTGTTGCATAACCCAATAAACAGGCAGCAATTAAGAGGGCAATAATTCCCCTACGGACTGCTTAAGCAAGCTTAAAACCTCCTGATTTTCAGGTTTTTTTTTGTTTTCTGCTACAGAAATCGCCAAAATCTTCCACAATTACACATTTATTTTCAGAAACAGCCTGTCCACTATTTACAATTTCTATAAGCTCCATTTCCTGAGCATTAGATTAAATAATTACATTTCAATGGCTTCCTCATATAAGACCATTTAGTATTATGGTTTTCGAACTCAATCCAAGAAAAATATATAGTCTTGCGAACTTATCTTCTTCCAAGCTTATCTCCTTTCTTAAGTAAATAAATCACTCTTCTTCTTCCGGATTCTATTTCTAGATCAATTTATGACCTCGAAATTTTATAGCACGTTCTAATTGCATACCAATAACAAATCAAGTGCTTAAGGCATTGCTTATCTGATTTTTACGAAACACTCTATCGTTGAGGCAGCATCATAATTTTGCTCATGAACCAGTAAACATATATATTTAGTCGGCAAAATCACCCGACAGAAGAATGAATATGAGTAATACTTTTACATATAACGACCATGAATCCTTTGCATGCTGTAGTTATTGGCTGAAAAAAGGTTCTGATTTTAATGACAAAGGAAAATAGAAGTTTAAAAATAAGAAGATGAAAAAAGATGAAAAAAAACAATTTGAAAAAGAAATCTTAGATCGTTGTAGGGTTAACAAAAAGAACAGCTTTAAACTTGCCGATTATAGCACCA
>JAOZLK010000444.1 GCA_029934875.1 Bacteroidales bacterium
TTGGTCCCCTGACCACCATTTTTGAAGGGACCACTTCCTTCAGATTCCAGAACCCAAGAGAAGCTATAGACAGGGCCAAAAAACCCACAAAAAACATGTAAGCATAATTGACCGGATAATCAGCCCGGCCAAGTAGATATCTTGCAAGAAAAGCTGAACCGAAGAGGATCAAACCACTCACAACCTGCCGGATCGAAAAAAATGATTTCCGTGATCCCTCTTCAAGGGATTTTCCCATAATATCGGTAAAGCTGATGTTTGCAAATGCACCACCAAGCGAGAAGATCGTAATTAACACAAAGATCAATGTAATTTCAGATTTCCCTCCGAGTTGTGTGGAAAAGAATAAAATAATCCCAAGGAAAAGCAGGGCAAAGATCCTGGAGTTAATTCCCACCAACAGGAACCTTTTTTTATATGAGAAGTTGCTGATAAATGGAGCAAAAAACAATTGTGTGAAACTTGATCCCCCCAGCATAATTGCGCTTAAAATTCCAATATGAATT
Source organism: Bacteroidales bacterium (assembly GCA_029934875.1). Classification (GTDB taxonomy): domain Bacteria; phylum Bacteroidota; class Bacteroidia; order Bacteroidales. The sequence goes on from JAOZLK010000444.1 coordinate 507, forward strand.
GCTGTACCTCCCGCATCCACCATCATGGCCGGGATAACGGTATCTACATCTATGAAATTGCTAGCAAAAGCCAGGAAACCGGCATGCCAGAGAAGTGAATAGAAATTGCGTTTTGATATGGAGGAAGTCAGTTTCATTTATATTCCCAGGATCCTGGCATCCACGAAGAAACTTGACTGTACTTCAATAGTGTGATCAGACAGAATAAGCTTATCGGTCACAGTTGTAAATTTGAGCGTAAACTCATCTAAAACAATGAAAGATGTGAGGTCGTCATCTGAAGTTTCCAGACTTATCGAGGATCCAACGCTATCATCGATTTCATATTTCCAGGCGACCAGTACCTCTTCAAGACCTTCGGCTGTAATGTATATCTCAATTGATTCAAGGAAGCTAAAATCACCGTCAGCGGGATCAATAATATTCAATGTCAAGCGCTCCAGCTTTATCTCTTCCAGAAGATTTTTACGGGTATCATTGATTTCAAAGATCTCCGTCGAATTAGTCTTGATACTGGGCGTTGCAACAGTAAACGGCAAATTCAATCCAATGACGGATGGAATCACAATGGTTTCATCATATTCAAGAGAAAACTGTGTAAGCTTATCCACCTGATCACAGCCACCTGTCACCAGGCTTATCGCAAAAAGCCAAATTGCAATTGCTGGTATTCTATTTCTGAATATCACACGATCGTGATTTCGGAAGTAAGCTCCAGGGCATCTTTATACACTGCACTTACCCCGCAATACCTGTCTTCTGACAGGGAGACAGCCTTTTTGACTTTATCCATGGGCAAATCATCTCCTTCGATCTCGTAGGTAACATGCATCTTATAAAACCGCCTCGGATATTCCTCGGTCAGTTCGCCTTCTACCTTTACATTCAGGTTTTTAACTTCCACCCGCATTTTCTTTAAGATGGAAATCACATCCATAGCTGTACAACCGCCCAGTGCGGCAAGCATAAAGGGCTTGGGTCTGGGTCCAAGATCCTCCCCGCCCACATCAGGTTCAGCATCAATGAGTATTTTGTGACCGTTGATCTCTGTTTCAAAGGCCATATTGTCAATCCACCGGGTATTTACTTCTTCTCTGGTTTTCATTTTTCAAAAGTGATTTAAAACAGTGTAAACTTCAGGTTAATGAAACGCATCATATCTTCCACCTCCAGAGAGACTTCTTCAATAATACGTTCAATTTCACCTCCAAATAATTTACCCATTACAGCTCCGTTCATGGTGGATACATATACCTGTCCATCCGATTTCTCATACACTGCAAAGGTCTTGGGCATCATATTCCCTATCTTTTTTCGATCATCAGCACTCAGCATATCTGCCGAATATTTACCGGAACAATACTTAATGATCTTGAAGTTCCCTATGGGATACCCGCCATTCATCGTGACTTCTTCATTCTGATCGATAACCCCGGTCACATGCCACCCCTCTTTGCCATTGATCCGATCGGTCATGACCGATACGGTTTTTTCAAAATCATAAGGGCTCCTCATCTCTTTCACCATCATCTCTCCCGATGAAATATTAATAACCACTCCAGAGAAAATGATCCCTGCGATAAATCCGAAAATGAGATATACTATTGTGCGTACTTTTGTTTTCATCGGTTTATATTTTTATTGTTAATCTTCATTTACACATATTTCGCCCTGCCTGATCTTACGGATAGTCATCCATGACACATAAGCCACTGTCGCAAGAGTTAGAGCGAATAATGTGAATGCCAGGTATTTATATATGGGCTGAGCTGTAATCTGATAAGCAACTACAGATGCTATGGTAATGGCATCCAGGGGAAAGGTAAATGCCCACCAGGAGATAAAGAATTTGATCTTTCTGAAGCTTTTATAGAGAAATAGAATCAGGACCACAAAGAAATAGGCCAGGAACAAGAGCATGATGGCAAATGCATCCCAGCTCTGGGCAATGCGCATATAGGCAATGAATCCTACAGCAGGAGGCGCGATTAGTATAAAAAGTGTGGGCATAAATTTTTGTGGAAGCTGATGATGGAATATGACCCTGTTTAAGAAGATCGTGAATAATACGATCCAGAAGAAAAAACCCACTGCAAAATAGAAGAAAGAAAGCCCCTTGGGCATAAACTCCACTCCTACCACCGGGATCAGCATATTTCCGACCACGGGAATAAACCATGCAGGATTCATAAACTGGATCTCAAAATTATGTCGGATCCAGAAGCTAATGGTGTAAAACATTAACACGGTGTGAAGCAGTAAACCTACCCACCAGAAAATCATGGATAAAAATGGCCAGAATCCCAGAAATGCAATAGAAAGCAATAAGAATGATATTGAGATTGCCGAAAAAAAGTTAATCCGTATTCTGTGTTTAAAATCGGCTACTACCTCTCCATAGTATCGTATGGCTTTTCGCCCATACAAAAAGGTGATCAGTAAGAAAAGCCCCAGTGTGAAAAAAAGAGACACATCATAGAACACCTTGGGCATCCACTGCATATGGTAAAACTTATTGAATACGACCGTCAGGCCTGAAAGCCCCATAATTATTGAGTAGGCTGTAATCGGGAAATACTGTAATCTCTCTTTCATATCTTTTATATAATCGCCCGCAAAGATCTTATAATAATTCCGGTTCACACCTAATCCTTAACGGTAAGTTCATAGCTTTTTAACTATCATTTTTCACCTTTAAGCAGGAACTCATTTTCCCAGATGCAGGGAGTTTAAAAATCTTTTTATGCCTTGACCCTGTGGCCGGCAATGCTTACCAGCCCCATCCTAAACCCAGATGTAACACATAATCTGTTTCACTTGCCCATGCAGCGGGTTGATTATCATAGTTTAGTGTAAATTTTGTATTGATATAGAATTTGCGGGGAAGATGATATCTGAGAACAGTGTTAAAATCAAATCTCCACCGACCACTTTCCGTGAAACTCGGAAAAGCCATTGCCTTTGTGAAAAGATCCAGGTCTTTTAACTTAATGAGTTTAATCTCGGTCCCAAAATACCCTTCCAGGCTGTTTCTGTCCGGTGTTTCATTGGTAAAGCGCTCCATATTCAAGTTAGTACCTGCTGCAATGCTCCAATAGCCATGCTTTTTACGTATGATATATTTACCAATACCCAGTTTCGGACTGGATCTCAGGGATAGTTTTTGCTCAGTACTGGTGAGGAAACTAACTGAAAGATGAACTGTCCAATCATTTACTAACATATTGTGATAGTCTGCGTTCTCTTCTAAACGCCTAATTGGTTCCGTCTCATCCTGAAAAGAGTAAAGAGCACTAACACTTGCCTGTCCGTGCCATTTGTCAGCCTGATAAGCCACATTGGCATGGCTTGTAAAGCGTCGAAGGTTATTTGCTTTTGCCAATCCAAATCCAATATCGATTCCAGCAGTAAACCTGCTACGGAAATCCTGGCCTGTTTCCGTTATACTCAAAATGTCCTTTTGATGACAGGACCTGATGTTTCCATTATTTGATATGATATGAATTGTGGAGTCTGAAACGGATCTCATCCTCCCAAAGTGGAATGTACGATCACTCAAATGAATTTCATAGTGGTTACTGGTGTATATCGCTTTAATCTGGTCCCATTCAATAGTGAAGTCTTCACCTCCATAATCGGCACTGATCTTCAGGAGATTACCCTCCATATTCCTGATCTCACCTTCGATGAAATTTTCATTCTCAAAATAAAGGGTATCCTGGCTGAAAACATTTGAGGGCAAGATAAGAAGTAAACTAAGCAGTAAACCAAGCGGTAAACAGGTTTCATGACTGTTTCTCTTTACAAGACGGCATATAGATCTCATCTATTTTTAGAAAGTAAATCCGATGCTTGTATACCA
>JAOZLK010000445.1 GCA_029934875.1 Bacteroidales bacterium
ATCGAAACTCGTTTTTAATGTGAGGTGTGTTCGTCCATTTGGCACTGCAGGATTTGTAAAAAGCTGCATTTCATGATCCAGGAACTCACCGAAGTTCAGAATGCTGGCCTGGCATCTTGATTCAACAAGCTGAGGATCATGGGAGATCACTGACCAGCTGGCTCCTCCATCCTTACTGGTGCTTATTGCACGAGATTTCGGACCATTGTAAGAGCGCATATTCATCAGAAGGGTTCCGTCTGATAGTTCTGTAAGCTGGCTTTCATTGCATCCGGGTTTTATGGATTGACTCATTTTCCAGTTCTCGCCATGGTCATCTGAAAAGAGCACATGTGATCCGTAGCTGAACGTACCACCACCTTTGTTTCCCTCCGGATCATCATAGCTATGATTTGCAGGAATAATCAGTCGCCCTTTATATGTTCCTTTTTTTATCTGGATGCCAAATCCCGGACCCGTTGCATACCAACCCCATGTAGTATCACGGCAGGTAGCAGACATGTCTGTTGGTGTAGACCAGGTGATGCCATCATCATCGGAGTAACATGAATAGGGGAGTCGGGCGTATTTGGAAGTTTTTTGTATGATCTTTGTTTCATGGTCATCACCATCGTTCCAGGTCATGAATAACCAGATTCTACCTGTTTCTTCATCTACTACAGGACAAGGATTACCGCATGAGTTACTTCTATCATCCCATATGATTTGCTCTTGGCTCCATGTTTTTCCATTGTCATCAGAGCGCTTCATAAGAAGGTTAATGTCTCCGCTGTCTCCCCCTTCACGGCCTTCGCAAAAAGCCAGAACTGTACCAGCGGGGCTTACAATTAACGAGGGTATACGGCAGTTGTTGTGTTCACCGACCCCTGCTGTCCATAAGTCTGCTTTTTGATAGCTAGCCTCCTCCTTCTTGCTTGTACAGCCGATCAGAATTAGCAATAGAATAAAGCTTGTGACCTTTCTCATATATTCTCAATTATTGGAGATTGAAGGCGTATACCTTGGCGTGGAAAATCTCAATTACTAAATGGATATTGCCTGTTTTAATATTGTTATCAATCTGCAATCCTTCATCAGTAACTGTATTTTTTACCGCTGCAGTTCCCAGCATCTCTCCCTCATCATTAACAACAGAAACCGTAACAGAGCCCCCTTCTTCAACATCTGCTGTTAAACTGATCGTTTCTCCATTGTAAGGGATGCTTTTTGTTACTATGCTTCCTGTACTGTTCTTGTCAAGTTGAACATAGCCGGCAAATCCATCCTGACGGAGTGTTGCCAATGCAAGTGATCCGTTCCTCCAGCCAAAATGTAGCCAGTCGCTACCCCCATAATAGAGCTGAATCTCACCATCTTTGAAGACAGGGTAAGCACAGGGATAGACACATCCATAGTCGTAGTCCAGTTCTTTGTCTGAACATGGGATCAGTGGATTGCCGGCATCGATTCTGTGCCAGGTTTTTGTATCAGGACTCCAGGTCAATTCTGTCCAAACACGGTCGGAACTTTGTTGATGAATAGCCACAAGACCCAGATATACTCCTCCAAAATAGAAAACAGGCATAGCATAAGTTTGAAGATCCTTTTCTGTACCGTGCATCACCACTTCTTCTTTGGTCCAGTTGATAAAATCTTCGCTCTCAATTCTTGCCACCTCTCGTCCGAAATCCGGACCCCAGGTACGTGTGATCCCCACATATTTATTCAATGTGGGAGCCCAGAATGCATTATTGTGCGTATCACCGGCTACATCAACACCATTCACTTTGGTTTTTTCGTCCCAATGGATTCCGTCTGCTGAGAAACTCACCGACATCCCCTGAAGTATCATTTTATACCTCTTAGCTGGATCTTCCTCCTGAAGATCTTTAAAAATACCTGCACCGTGAGGTCCTCGCCAAACGATATTGTTCTGCTTGCTGCCATTGTATTCTACCAGTCCCAACTCCGGTTTTACCCATGAGATCCCATCTATAGATGTAGCATAGCAGATGCCCATCTCCCTATTTTCCGGGTCTTGGTATCGTCTGCTCCGCTCTTCCATCGTCATCCCCATGGCTGAGGAATCCACAATGAAGGGTGAGTACCAGCATTTGTAGATCTGTTCCTCTTCGTCAAAAATTACGTTTCCATAGAGGTTGTCGAAGCGCATCTCCCATTCTCTCTCTTCTTCAAAAAGGGGATTGGCTTTATGTTTAACTACTGTACCAACTTCCAGTTTGGCATTTGTTACTTCTTCAATGATCCGACTGTCCAGCAATAAGTATTTTGAGACTTCGGAATTGTCAGTTTGACTGCATGATCCAAAAGTGAGGATCATGGCTGTAAGGCTAAGTAGTTTGAATAACTGCATCAATTTCATTAGTTAAGTCTTTATATGATTTTTCATCGAGGTTTTTAAGCGGTAGCCGACAGGGGCCGCAATCAAGACCGGAGTGCTTCATTAGTGCTTTCCCAGCCACAACTGCTCCTCCATATTTAAGGAGTACTTCAACCACTTTTATGGATATTTTTTGTTTCTCTCTGGCTTCATCAATCCGGCCATTTCTAAAATCTTTAATAATCTTATTATAAAGAGGCGCTATATAGTTGTAAGTACTTCCAACTGCACCTTTTGCTCCGAGGGCCAGGCCGACAAGGAGTAATTCATCAAATCCATGGAGTATATCCCATTTCCCATCATCCATGTTCAGGCATTGTTGGAGCTCCATAAAATTGTTGTGAGTGTACTTGATGCCTCTGAAATTTGGAATTTGGATGGAGGCACTATTAATAAAATCAGGCATGGAGAGATCAATACCGGAAACGGATGGAATATGATAATAGTAGAATGGTAGTTCCGGGGCCCCGGATGCCAACTCTGCACAAAATGCAACTAATTCTTCTACTTTCCCCGGCTTCAGAAACAAAGGCCCTATACTGCCAATCGCATAGGCTCCAATCTGTTGAGCATGCATGGCCAACTCTTTTGATTGTTTAGAGGAGGTGGTTCCCACATGCACAATCACTTTAAACTCCTTGCTATTGTGTCCCACCCATTTTTCCGCCACTTTTTTTCTCTCATTGTTGGTGAGTAACATTCCTTCACCGGTGGTGCCGCAAATAAAGACTCCTTTCAGCCCGTCACATTTCAGCTTCCCGGCATAGTCAGGTATGATCTCAGTATTAATTTCGCCATTTGGCAAATATGGCGTGAACGGTGCTGCAATGAGCCCATCTATTTTCTCAAATTTCATAGTTAATCCTCTTTGTGTAAAAACTCCCAATATGGTTGAAGGTGTCGGCGTATGGCTTTTTGGTATCCCTCTTTGTCCCTGTTAATGATGAACTGTAACAGGTCGGCATGACCAATGATTTCGTTATTTTCCTGTAGCTTCTGATTGATTGGTTTGAAGAAACTCTCATAATTGTGCTTTGAAAACTCAAATACAGGATGCATAATGGCATTGAACTGTAGTATAAATTCGTTCCCGGCAATCTCATAGATTTTTGTGTGGAACAACACTTCATCTTCAACAGACAGATTGTTAATTCCAATGGCTTGTTGGCGAGAGACAATCATTTCAAGCTCCAGGATATGATTTTCACTTACATTTTCAAAGAGGAATTCTGCGATTCCTATCTCCAGGGAGATGCGCATCCCCATCATCTGTTTTATGGTATTGACGCTTAGTAGCCGAGGCTCCAGGGCTTTTTTGAATCCTGTAAGTAATCCAGGCTCGGTAACGATAATCCCTCTTTTTGTGCGGGTTTGTATCAGTCCCAGCATGCGTAAGCGACTCATGGCTTCGCGGATGACATTCCGACTGGCTCCCAGCATCCTGGAAAATTCCATTTCGTTGGGAAGAGTATCACCCGGATGTAGGTCGTGGCTTTTGATGTATTGGATAATTTCTTCCTCAACATGGTCGGCCAGTGTGGTGCCTGAAAGATTGTTTATCATAGAGATTCGGAGTATTTGACCTATTTGTAGTACAAATATATAAAATGGAATGTATTTACCTCAACATTAATCCTAACTCCAATAGTATTTAACCCGACTCATCAGAATTTTTCCTTCCAGTTTTACGAAGAAGTCTTTTTCAGGCTTGAGCTCCTGGACAACTACCTGGCTGAAAGTAAAAAGAGATATTGCTAATGAAAATACTTTGATTTCTTCTAAATTATTTTTCAATCCTATTCTGTAGGGTGCAGATATTCAATAATATAAACAATATCCTTCACCAAACCGAGGTTAGATATTTCAAACCTCTTGTCTACTAGAGAAAGCCTTGCGCATCCGCGCAGGGCTTTTTTCATTCATGGCCTCAAGCTTGCTTGAAAGGCCATGGAGGGAAAAAGTTCCGGGTGAACGCAGTGAA
>JAOZLK010000049.1 GCA_029934875.1 Bacteroidales bacterium
TTTTTGTGGCCACCAATAATGGTGTTTACACTTACAATCCGGCTAATGGCAATCGATCTTACTTCTCAACCACCAACGGCCTTCCCCATAATAAAATAAATGATGTCATGGTCGACCATGATGGTATTGCCTGGGTGGCGACCCAAACCAGTGGCCTGTTTGGGATCACCCCGGAACAGGAGATTGTGGAAGTAATCATTGATGGTAAGCCAAAGCTTGAGTTCATTTCACTGAAAGAGGATGAAAGCGGAGCCATCTGGGCAGGCACCTATGGAGATGGTGTCTTTAAGTTTGCAGATGATACCCTATCCTGGTTCAACGAAGACAGCGGCCTCAAAAATGATTATACCTATGCCATAGGCCTGGATCCAAAAGGTTATATCTGGATCGGCCACAGGGAGGGATTCAGTCGTCTTGATCCTGGCAGGGAGATTGTGCGCACCTTCGGGAAGGAAGGCGGCTTTACTGCCGATATTTCATACAGGGCTTCGCAAACCACCCAGTCGGGAGGCCTCCTGTTTGGTTCAAGCAATGGTCTGATCAGGTATGATGCCTTCCAGGCAAAGGAGGATACAATCCCCCCGAGATTAAGCCTTAAGTCGGTGGTTATTTCAGACACCCCCTATGACCCTACCAAGCCCATACTGCTTAAGTATGACAGGTATCGCATGAGAATCGATTTTGTGGGGATTAACCTGAGCAACCCCGATCAGGTTAGCTACCAGTACAAGTTGGATGGTTATGAGGAGGAGTGGTCCGATGTATCCGGAGTTCCCTATGCCTTCTATGGAAGGGTGGAAGATGGTAATTATAATTTTCTTCTGAGGGCCTGCGACGGCAATGGAAACTGTTCCATCCAGCCCATCAGTCTTGAAATCATTGTAAAGATTCCTGTCTGGAAGGCGTGGTGGTTCATTGGATCTGCAATTTTCCTGGTCCTGGCAAGCATCTTTGTGATTTTTAAAATCAGGGAGAGAAACCAGAAGGCAATCCAGGAATACCTGCAGCGTCAGCTGGATGAACGTACCAGGGAGGTTGTCGCGCAGAAGGAGGAGATTGAAGTAAAGAACCGGGATATCACCGATTCTATTAATTATGCCCAGCGGATCCAGGCCAGTATTCTGCCCCCAATTAAAAAGCTAAATGATGCATTCGGCGGCAGCTTTGTTTTTTATCAACCCAGGGATATTGTGAGCGGGGACTTTTACTGGTACGAAAGGATAGATGAGGACCGCTTTATAGTGGTGTGTGCCGATTCCACGGGACATGGTGTGCCGGGTGCCTTTATGTCCATGATCGGTACTACATTAATCAAGGATATTTGCCTGAGAGATGGTATCCATAAACCTTCCCAGGTTCTTACTACCCTCGATAACGAGGTGCGTGAGTCACTTAATCAGAATGTAGAGACCGGCGGATCCAATGACGGAATGGATATTATTGTGGCAGATATCGACACGAAGAGAAATATTCTTACGGTAAGCTCAGCCATGCGGCCCGTGATTGTTTACTCGGGAGGTGAGCAGATCTATATTAAAGGAAGCCGCAGTTCCATTGGCGGACAGCTGGATGAGGACCGTGTGGAGAAGGACTTCATCGACCAGGTGTTTCATTTGAAACAGGGAGATATCATATACATGTTCTCGGATGGTTATCCCGATCAGTTTGGGGGACCGCTTGGCCGGAAATTCAAAATGGTCAGGCTAAAGAACCTCTTGAGGGATATTCATGAGAAGCCCATGGAAGAACAGTACAATTATATTAAAAGCAATTTCTTCCTATGGAAGGAAGATCTTGAGCAGGTGGATGATGTCCTATTTATGGGGATTAAACTGTAAGCCTGAATCCCGCTCGCACGTGCCCCGCAGCTCTGCTGCGCGGAGCTTCAATCCTGACTAATTCTCATTCAGATCTATTTCGCTTAAAACAATCACATCGGTGGTGTCGGTATTGCTGTGATTGAAGGTCCTGTCCATAATGTAGAAAGTATAAAATATTGTGTCATGGACTATAAGCGGGTAGGAAATATCCAGGTCCATAATGCCCTTTGTGGGCTGTTTATTCAGGAAAGGGATGCGGTATTTCAGAATCCCTCCCTCCGATTCGGATATTTTTACAAACTCATATCCCTGAAGATCATAAAGCTGTAGGTAGAAGTTGTACTTCATGCTGTCGGGAAGAAGAGGGTTCGAGTTCTCCTCCAATGGGGGTAATCCCAGGTTACCGTCTCCGTCTGTAAAATTAAAAGTAAGCCTTCCAATAGCCACTTGATTACCAAGTGCATCCTCGGAAATGTAAATACCAAAAGTCTGGTAGTCCACCACCGGTTCGTCCGGGTAAGTTTCTGTGACCTCGTTACAGGAGGCCAGCAGCATTAATCCGATCCAGAAGGTAATGCGAATAACTTTCATCTTCTTATTTGCTACAAAAATCCTGCCTATTTTTTTCGCATGAATATTTTAATGGGAACACCCGTAAAGGGGAAATGTTCCCTGATCTTGTTTTCCAGGTATCTCTTGTACGACTCCCTCACATATTGCGGAAGATTGCAATAGAAGGCGAAGGCGGGGGCATGTGTGGGCAATTGTGTTACATATTTGATCCTTATAAATTTGCCCTTCACTGATGGTGGATGGTTTGCCTCCATGGCCTCCTGCATTACTTCGTTGAGTTTTGAAGTGGGGATTCGTTGTACACGGTTTTTATTTACCTGGATGGCAACTTCCAATGCTTTGTGTATCCTCTGTTTTGTGAGAGCTGAGACAAAAATGATGGGTACATCATCGAAGGGTTCCAGACGTTCCTTGATCTTCTTCTCAAAGTCTTTCATGGTCCTGGTTTCCTTCTCCACAAGGTCCCATTTATTCACCAGGACCACCACACCCTTGCTGTTTCTTTCAATCAGGTGAAAGACATTCACATCCTGAGCCTCGATGCCAATGGTGGCATCAATCATAAGAATGCATACATCGGAGTGCTCTATGGCTCTTACCGATCTCATCACCGAATAAAACTCCAGGTCCTCTTTCACCTTGGCCTTTTTCCTGAGACCCGCCGTATCCACCAGGATGAAGTCATGATTGAATTTCGTATACCTTGTATTGATTGAGTCCCTGGTGGTCCCTGATATAGGAGTCACAATATTCCGCTCTTCACCCACCAGTGCATTAACCAGGGAGGATTTCCCCACGTTTGGACGACCAACTACAGCAATTCTTGGAATCTCTTCCTCTTCTTCTTCTTCCAGCCTGTCTCCAAAAAGTGAAGTGAGATGGTCCAGTGCTTCTCCGGTACCACTTCCGTTAATGGAGGAGAGGGGGTAGTAATCGCCCAATCCCAAACCATAAAAAGTGGAAGCTTCAAAAAGGCGCTGAGAGTTATCCACCTTATTAACCACCAGGACGACCGGTTTGTTGATCTTCCTGAGCATCGCTGCTACGCTTGCATCAAGGTCAGTTATGCCCGAAATTACATCCACCAGGAAAACCACCACATCGGCTTCATCTATGGCCAGGATGACCTGTTTACGGATCTCCTCTTCAAATACATCATCAGAATTTGTAATATATCCACCAGTATCGATAATGCTGAATTCATGACCATTCCAGATCACCTTTCCGTAGTGCCTGTCACGGGTTACCCCGCTCACCTCATCCACAATGGCCTGCCTGCTCTCAGTGAGCCTGTTGAAAAATGTGGATTTCCCTACATTGGGTCTTCCGACTATGGCCACAATCTTTCCCATAAACAAAGAAATTATTAGTATCCGAATTTTTTGATCTGTCTCTCGTTGTTTCTCCAATCCTTATTCACCTTGACCTTTAGCTCCAGGAATACTTTTTTATTAAAGAAAGCTTCCATATCAAGCCGGGATTCCCTCCCAACCCTTTTCAAGGCTTTTCCTGCATTCCCTATAAGAATGCCTTTCTGGCTATCCCGTTCCACGTATATAATTGCATAGATCCTGATCAGCTTTGACTCCTCTTTGAAGGATTCGATCTCAACCTCCACAGAATAGGGGATTTCCTGTTTATACTGAAGCAGAATTTTTTCCCTGATCATTTCTGCAACAAGGAAGCGTTCCGATTTATCGGTGAGGGCATCCTTGGCAAAATAAGGAGGAGATTCTGGAAGATGATGGAGGATCCGTTGGAATACCACGTTCACATTAAATTTTACCAGGGCAGAGATGGGAATCTTTTCCGCCTTTGGAAGGATGTTGTCCCACATCTCAACGGCTTCGGTAAGCTCTTCCTGGTTGCTCAGGTCAATTTTGTTAATGACGAGCAGAACAGGGGTCTCCACCTTCACCAGTTTTTTGAGGAAGCTTTCTTCGGGGTCTGGTTTTTCCCCGATTTCGGTCATATAAACAAGAACATCTGCATCCACAAGGGCCGACCTGGCCGCCTTTAGCATGGCCTCCTGAAGTTTGTAGTTGGGTTCAAGAATCCCGGGGGTATCGGAGAAAACCACCTGGTAAGCAGGATCATTTACGATTCCAAGAATCCGGTGGCGTGTGGTCTGTGCCTTGGAAGTGATAATGGAAAGTTTTTCACCCACCATGGCATTCATCAGTGTGGATTTCCCAACGTTGGGTTTTCCAAGTATGTTTACATATCCTGCCTTGTGCTCCATGAAGCTACTATTCGTATGCGTTCATTTGTAAACGACTTACCTCCTTTTCACTGAGGAAACGCCATTTCCCCCGAGGCAGGTTCTTCTTGGTAAGTCCTGCAAAATAGACCCTGTCGAGACGACTAACCCGGTAGCCCAGGTGCTCGAACATTCTTCTCACAACTCGGTTGCGGCCCGAATGGATTTCGAGACCCACTTCTTTTTTGTTATCACCTGTAACATAGCTGATCCCATCGGCCTGGATGAATCCATCCTCCAGCTCTACTCCTTCAGCAAGTTGTTTCATCTCGCTGGAAGTGATCCCCTTGTCAAGGTTCACCTGGTAAATCTTCTTTTTGTTATAGCTGGGATGGGTCAACTTCTTTGCAAGCTCACCGTCGTTGGTAAAAAGAAGTATGCCGGTTGTCTGACGGTCGAGTCGCCCAACGGGATAGATGCGTTCCGGACATGCTCCTTGAATGAGCATCATCACGGTTTTTCGCTCCTTGGGATCGTCAGTGGTGGTCACATAATCTTTGGGTTTATTGAGAAGCAGGTATACCTTACGTTCGGTTTTCATCCGTTTCCCGTTGTAACGAACATCGTCACCGGGCTTTATTTTTGTTCCCAGCTCGGTGATGTTCTTTCCGTTTACAGTAATCACACCTGCAGATATGAGCTCATCAGCCTGACGCCTGGAACAGATCCCCGATGAGGCAATGTATTTATTGAGTCTGATGGAGTCGTCACCGGGCGCCTTGGCCTTGGCGGCTTGTCCGCCTTTCTTTGGCCTCTCTTTGGAGAAGCTGCCGCCTTTGGTGTCTTTGGAGAAGCTGCCGCCTTTACCTTCTTTGGAGAAACTACCGCTTCTGCCTTCTTTGGAGAAGCTGCCGCCCTTACCCTCCTTGGAGAAGTTGCCACTTTTTCGCACTTTGGATGGACTTCCTGCTTTACCACCCCGCATCCCTTTGGCAGGACCACCTTTTGGAGCCGGATCTGCATCATGGCTTTTGTCCGCATTTGAGGCACTTTTCCCCCTGTTTTTGCCAAGGGTACTGTTATCGGATTGCTGTTTCCCTGCCTGCCTGCTTTTGCTGAATTTACCTTTATCTGGTCCTGGTTTGTCCAATTCCCTGAGTATTAATTATTGTTAAAGGGTACAAAGATACAGCTAATTAGGAAACAATCTTGGCATAATAGTTTTAACTTTGGTGTCGTTTTAAAAAAGGGGATTTCCTACATTATAAATCAATTCTACTATGAGTCTGGTAATATCAATCTCAGGGATCAGGGGTACCATCGGGGGGCGCCCCGGAGAAGGCTTAACTCCAATTGATACGGTACGTTTTGCTTCTTCCTATGGCGCATGGCTGCGGGAACAATGCGGAAAGGAGCGTCCGCTTGTTGTGATGGGCCGCGATGCCCGCATTTCAGGGCCCCTTGTGGAACAGCTGGTTGCTGCTACCCTATCAGCAATGGGGATTGATATAATGAATGCCGGACTTGCAACTACACCAAGCGTTGAGATAGCCGTAACAAAGGCGAAAGCCGACGGGGGAATTATCCTCACGGCCAGCCACAATCCTGCTCAATGGAATGCCCTGAAGTTGCTAAACGGAAAGGGGGAGTTCTTATCAGCAGCAGAAGGAGAGTCAATCTTGAAGAGGGCCCTGGAGGACGATTTCAGCTATGCAGAGATAAATAATCTGGGTTCCATTAAACCATTGGCAGGAATAGATATCCAACACATCAATGATGTTGTTGGATTGAAACTGGTGGATGTGGAGAAGATAAGAGCAAAAAAATTCCGGGTGGCCATTGATTGTGTAAACTCTGTGGGTGGAATCATCCTTCCTCAGCTGCTTAATGCATTGGGAGTGGATGATGTTGTTGAGCTCTACTGCGAACCAAATGGGATCTTCCCCCATAACCCGGAACCTCTCCCCGAGAATCTTACAGAGATCGCCGGAGTGATGAGCCGGGAGAAGGCCGATGTGGGTTTCGTTGTAGATCCCGATGTGGACAGGCTGGCCATTGTTTGTGAAGACGGAAGCATGTTCGGCGAGGAGTACACCCTTGTGTCAATTGCAGATTATGTACTTAGTAAAACCCCCGGAAACACAGCTTCAAACCTGTCCTCAACCCGTGCGCTCAGAGATGTGACCGAGGGACATGGATACAGCTATGTGCCATCAGCAGTGGGTGAAGTGAATGTGGTGGAAGCGATGAAGGCGAACTCTTGCGTGATAGGAGGAGAAGGCAATGGCGGAGTGATTTATCCTGAACTTCATTATGGACGAGATGCCCTGGTTGGCATCGCATTGTTTCTTACCCACCTTGCGGAAAGCAAACTTAGTTGCAGCCAGTTGAGGAAGAAATACCCGAATTATACCATATCAAAGAATAAAATTGTACTGCCGGAAGGGGCTGATCCCGACCAGCTGCTTTCAGCCTTTGAGAAAGCCTATGCCCGGTACGAGGTGAACACCGTGGATGGGGTAAAGGTGGACATGCCGGAGGGCTGGGTGCATTTACGTAAATCCAATACCGAACCCATTATCAGACTATATGCTGAAGCTGAAAGCAAGCAAGTTGCTGAAGGTCTTGCAGGCGAAGCTGATGAAATCATTAAAAAACTAATTTCAGCTGATTAAAAACCAGGAATAACAGATTTTAGAAATGAAAAGAAAAACGCTTATTTCCATAATTGCTACTGTCGTAGTAGTGCTTGCCCTGATTATTTACTCGGCCATGTCGGGGAAAGAGAAAGAGGTAGTGCTGGAAACCGAAGTCCAGTATGGCAGTTTTGAGATTGCTGTGATGATTACAGGAGAGTTACAGGCCATCAGGGAGACTGAGATCAAGGCTCCCTCTTCACTCAGGAACAGGTACCTGCGAATCCACAGGGTAAAGATACAGGATCTGATCCCGGAGGGGACCGTAGTGGACTCGGGCGACTGGGTGGCGACCCTGGACCGTTCGGAAACCGATAACTCCCAGAAGGATATGATAGACAGGTTGGAGCAGGAAGAGTCAGAGTACATGCGTACCAAGCTCGACACCACCATGCAGTTGAGGCAGTTGAGGGATGATCTGATCAACCTCGAGTTTGCCATGGAGGAGGCGGAAATTACACTGGAACAATCGCAGTATGAACCTCCTGCTACCATAAGACAGGAGGAGATTTCGCTGGAGAGAGCCACCCGGGCCTACAACCAGGCCAAAGAAAACTATGGATTGAAAGAAAGACAGGCCAAAGCAGAAATGAGAGAAGCAGAAATATCCCTCGAGCGTGACAGGCGGGGTGTGGACATGATGGAAGCGGTTTTGAAGGAATTTGATATTATGGCCCCTTCTTCGGGGATGGTGATTTACAAGAAGGATTGGAATGGTCAGAAAAGAACCGCCGGTACCGAGATAAATACCTGGGACCTGGCTGTGGCCACTCTCCCTGATCTTTCCACTATGATCTCGCTCACCTATGTCAATGAGATTGATATTAGCAAACTTAATGAGGGGCAGCAAGTAAAAATCGGGGTGGATGCTTTTCCGGAAAAGAGATTTACAGGAGAGGTATTCGAGGTGGCCAACATAGGTCAGCAACTTCCCAACACCGATGCAAAGGTATTTGAGGTGCGTATTGAGCTCAATGAACACGATACCATCCTCAGGCCCTCCATGACCACAAGTAATGAGATTATTACCAGGGTAATGGACAGTGTTATGTTTGTGCCTCTTGAAGCGGTACACGCCAATGACAGCCTCACTTATGTTTATACCCGGCAGGGTAAGAAACAGGTTGTGGTTCTGGGCGATTCCAATGAGAACAATATTATTGTGGAATTGGGCCTGGAAAAGGGACAAAAATTATACCTGTCTCAGCCAGGTAATATAGAATCCTTTGAGTATACTGGTCTGGAGTTACTGGAGGAAATTAACAGGCGCAAAGAGGAGGCTCGAAGTCAAAGGGAGAAGGAGCATAAGCCAAAAGAATCAAAGGGACCCTCGGGACCACCCTCGGGAGTTAAAAGAAGCCAGGGTTAGAAGATGGGACGGTATTTACACGATATCCAGATAGCCATAGAGTCAATCATGGCCAACCAGATGCGAAGCATTCTCACAGCCCTTGGGATCATTTTCGGAGTGAGTGCGGTAATCACCATGCTGGCCATTGGTCGTGGTGCTCAGCAGGAAATCCTGGATCAGATTAAGATGGTTGGTGTCAACAACATCATGATCACACCTGTCTTTGAATTAGCTGAAGGACAAGGCTCTGATGAAGGCGGGGAGACTAAGCAGTCACGCAAATTCTCTCCAGGTCTTACCCTGAAGGACCTGGAGGCGATAGAGGAAGTGGTCCCGACCGTCAATTCGCTCTCCGCCGAGATCGAATTGAATAGTTACGTTGTTCAGGGGGGTAAGAGGGCCTCTGCCAAACTGCTGGGGGTCTCCAATAATTATTTTGAGATCTTCAATCTACCCCTTCACGAGGGTGCCTTTTTTAACCGCTACCAGGAGGAAAATGGCATCCCTGTTTGTGTGATCGGCGCAAATATCAAGAACAAATTTTTCAGCAAGGAGAATCCTCTCGGCAAATACATCAAGTTCGACAAGGTCTGGCTCAAGGTAGTCGGGGTGCTTGATAAAAACGACGTAGATCTTACCCGTTTTGAGCACATCGGGGTAAATGTAATGAACGATAATATTTATGTTCCTGTAAAGACCATGCTCATGCGTTATCAGAACCGGGCCCTTGTCGCGTCCAGGATCAAGGGTAGCGAAGGGGGAATGATGTTCGGAATGGGTTTTGCCTTTAGTTTTGGCGGACAGCAAGGAAACTCCAGCTCCAACTATCACCAGCTGGATAGGATTATTGTCCAGGTTAATGAGTCATCCCAGCTTGCGCCCTCCACCGATCTGCTGGCCCGCCTCTTGCTCAGGCGTCATGAGGAGGTCAAGGATTTCGAAATTACTGTACCCGAGCTATTGCTAAAGCAGGAGCAGCGAACCAAGGATATTTTCAATATCGTGCTGGGAGCCATTGCCAGCATCTCACTGCTGGTCGGGGGGATAGGCATTATGAACATTATGTTTGCATCTGTAATGGAGCGTATAAAAGAGATCGGAACCAGGCTGGCCATCGGGGCGCAGAAGAAGGACATTGTGGTTCAGTTTCTCTCTGAAGCTGTACTGATCTCTGTGATCGGCGGATTGATTGGTGTAATCCTGGGAATTGTGGCCTCTTTCCTGATCTCCAAGTTTGCCGACATTAAGACGGAGGTGACACCCATTTCGGTCTTCATTTCATTTGCAGTTTCAGCATCTGTGGGGGTAATATTTGGTTACTCTCCTGCCAAACGGGCTTCCGAACGGGATCCCATCGAATCTTTAAGGTATGAATAGCATGTATCGTATTTCCGTTTTCTTAGTCATTTTTCTTTTTGCCCAGGATATATCGGCTCAAACTGAGTCTGAAGCCGGAGAAAGGGTTCTGACCCTGCCGGAGGTGATCCAGCTTTCCCGGGACCAGTCCCTGATGGGACTGATGGCCCGTCACCAGTTTCGCAGCTCTTACTGGGAGTACAGGACACACATTGCAAGATACAGGCCAGGACTGAGCCTGGAAGCAACGGTTCCTTCGCTGAACAATGTTATGCAGAGTGTTACCCAGCCGGACGGGTCAGAGAAATTTGTATCTACCTCCAATATGCAAACCGGACTGGATTTGCAGCTTAATCAGAATATCGGGCTTACCGGGGGGCGGGTATTTGTGACCTCCCAGATACAACGAAACGATAACTTTAATGAGGAGCCTCCAACTACCTACCTGGCTTATCCGGTAACCATTGGTTTAATACAACCCATAAACGGGTATAATGCTTTGCGTTGGGACAGGAGGATCGAGCCACTAAAATACGAGGAGGCCAAGCTGGAATATGTCAATACCCTGGAGAGGGTGAGTCAGCGGGCAGTGGGATACTTTTTTGACCTGGCCCTGGCCCAGATCAATTTGGAGATTGCAAAGAAGAATTTTGCCAATACCGATACTCTTTACCAGATTGCGCTTGGGCGCTACCATTTGGGAACCATTGCAGAGAATGAGTTGTTGCAAATGGAACTAAGTTCACTGAATGCGGGAGCTGCAATAAATGAATCCAATATCGACCTGGCCCTTCGCAGATCAAGGCTCAGATCCTTCCTGGGATTTAACGACAGGATAAATCTACAATTGATTCTGCCCAGGGAGGTACCTGATATGACCCTGGATTACAGCAGAACTCTGGCGGAAGCATTAGAGAATAACCCGGATATTCTGAGCATGGAGCGGCAGTTGCTTGAGGCAGAGCGGCAGGTGGCAGAGGCCAGATCGCAAAAGGGGATAAGGGCAGACCTCTTTGCACAGGTGGGATTGAGCCAGAATGCCCAGACCCTTAGTGGGGCCTACCAGAACCCGGAAAATCAACAGCGATTACGCGTGGGGATACAGGTGCCACTCCTTGACTGGGGTTTGGGACGCGGACAGTACCGGATGGCCCAGTCAGCCCAGGAGGTGGTCAGGACTGATGTGAGGCAGTCACAGATCGACTTTGATGAAAATATCTTCCTCCAGGTGATGCAGTTTAACCTGCAGGACGACCAGGTGCTTATTGCTTCAAAGGCTGACGCCATTGCGGATCTTCGATACGAGGTTACAAAGCAGCGTTTCCTTATCGGGAAGATTGATGTGCTGGACCTGAATGTGGCACTTGAGGAGAAGGATGTGGCCAGGCGGGGTTACGTACAGGCCCTCAGAAATTACTGGGACTATTACTACGACCTGAGGGGCCTTACCTTGTATGACTGGCAAAAGGATTTAAAGCTGACTGAGGATTTCGACGAGCTATTGGTGAAATAGCTTATTTCCTGAACTTCTCAGAATATTCAAATATCCACTGTAAAATATCCTCATCAGTATCGCTTAAGTGCTGACCGCGACGTTCCATAACCAGGGAAGCCGTCTCTACCACTTTATTCATCTGATTAGTTGACATCCCTCCGGATCCACCCCAGGTAAATGAAGGGATGAAATTGCGAGGGAAGCCCGAGCCAAAGATGTTCGCAGCGACACCCACCACGGTTCCTGTATTGAACATGGTATTGATCCCACATTTGGAGTGATCGCCCATAATCAGTCCACAGAACTGCAGGCCCGATCTTATAAAGCGCTGCCTGGCGTAGTTCCATACCTTTACCTCGGAATAATTGTTCTTCAGATTTGAATTATTGGTATCTGCTCCAATGTTGCACCATTCGCCCAGGACCGCGTTACCCAGGAATCCGTCATGGCCCTTGTTGGAGTTGGAATGGATCACGCTATTGTTAATCTCTCCCCCTGCTTTGCAATAGGGTCCTATGGTTGTCGGACCATAAATCTTGGCTGACAGTTTCACCGTAGATCCTTCACAGAGCGCGAAAGGCCCTCTGATCACACTGCCTTCCATTATTTCACTGTCAGGTCCCAGGTAGAAGGGGCCCGAAGATGCATTTAGAGTAATGTGCTCTCCCTTAAAACCCGGCTCAACAAAAATGTTTTCAGGAGCAATAGCCCTTACTGTATTACTTAGCTTCTCACTCTTTCTTCCCCTGGTAAGCAGGGCCATATCTGCTTTAATTTCCTGGCCGTTCAGGTGGAATATCTTCCAGGGATAATCAATAAGGAATATTTCTCCCGGGTAGTCTTTTGCCGAATCCAGCCACCTTTGCAGCTCAAAGGCACTTGCTTCTGAAGCGTTTGTGCATGCCCCCAGTAGGGTATCTCCCTTTTTAAGCGCCTCTCCATTTCGAAGTGCCATCAAAGCCTGCAGAATCTCTTTCCCGGGAAGCAGGGAGCCATTTATGAGTAGGTTTTCGCTTCCTGTATGCAAACGGAATTTTTCCGCCAGGTGTTCCTGGGTCAGATGTGAAGGGCTGCTTTCGAGATGCTTCTCCCACTTTTCAGCTATGGTCAGAATTCCTACCCTGAGATCGGCAACCGGTCGTGTAAAGGTAAGTGGTAACAGGTTTTCCCAGGAGTGATCATCAAAGAGGATTGGCTGCATTTTTTATTTTAAATGTACAAAAAAAAGCCACCCCGAAAGGGATGGCTTTTTCCACACAGGCACAAGTGCCATCTATTTTTTCTTTTTGTCCAGGTGAGTCTTGTAACGGCTCATAAACTTGTCCACACGACCGGCGGTATCCACAAGCTTCATCTTACCAGTATAGAAGGGGTGAGATGAGCTGGAAATTTCAAGTTTGATCAAGGGGTACTCAACTCCGTCATCCATTTTAACTGTCTCCTTGGTAGCAGTTGTTGACTTGGTAATAAAGGTATCTCCATTGGACATGTCCCTGAAAGCAACAAGTCTGTAATTCTTTGGATGTATATCTTTTCTCATGGGTCTCTTACTTATTTTTTCATTTCAATACCACCGTATTTTTCAAAACGGACTGCAAAGATAAAAATGTTTGTCGGAACATCAAAATAATTTACTGGAAATAGCGGCCTCTTCGGGCATGAAACGTTCAAAGGCTTTGTCCCGGTCGAAAAGGTAGCTATAGCATATATGTGTTTTTGTGTGGTGGGCACCTGTATTCTGGTAGAGAGAAATCATTTTAGGGTTGAAATCTCCCACCCAGGACAACTCAACATGCTTGAGAGAGGGCTTGCTTTTTACTACTTCATTTAATTGCCAGAAGATTCCTGATTCAACTCCCGAATTTTGAAATTTAGGAATTACGCCGGCTGCTGTACCTCTGCAGCAGTCTATGGTATTCTTTCTTTTGTAGTAGAGAAAGCGCAATTTATTGAGCAGGTGCAGTTTTCCGTTCAGATGTTTGAAA
>JAOZLK010000446.1 GCA_029934875.1 Bacteroidales bacterium
CAACTCCACGGGTGACTTCCAGAATCTACCTGCCGGTCCCTACGATATACACATCAGCGATCGTAACGCCTGTATACTGGATACCTCGGTGTTGATCCTCGGCCCGCCACCCATTGTTGTAGATAACACGATTCTGACCGATGTTACAGCTTGTTCAGGTGATGCAAGCGGAGCCATAAACATAGCCGGATCAGGAGGTACGGGAACAATCAACTATTCACTGGATGGAGGCTCCTTCCAGGCATCCGGAAACTTTGTCGGACTCCTTGCGGGTAGCCACACCATCACCCTCAGGGATGATAATGCCTGCACGCTGGATACTCTCATCTCACTCTCCGAACCTGCCCCCCTTGTAATCACTTCGGAAGAGCTTACTCCGATTAGCTGTGCAGGAGCAGCCGACGGAGTCATAGAAATCTTTGCCACAGGAGGAACAGCACCTCTGAAATTCACCCTCAACCCTGGCGGAACCACCAATGCAACAGGAGGCTTTGGACTGCTGGCTCCGGGGGCATACACCGTCGAGCTGAGTGATGTAAATGGTTGCGGACCTGTCTCTTCATCGCTGCTTACCCTGGCCGATCCTCCGGTATTCGTTCTCGAATCAGTATCAAATACTGATATCACCTGTAACGGAGCTGACGACGGAAGCATAGAAGTAAGAGTGAGCGGAGGAATACCTCCCTACCAATACTCAGTGGACAATCAAGCAAGCTGGCTTAGCGAATCGTCCTTTAACAGCCTGCCTCCCGGCAGCTATGAAGTTTATGCAAGGGATGCCAATCTGTGTACTTTATACGCTGGTGCCTTCACCATGACAGACCCTGTTCTGCTTACAATTTCCGCAAATAGCACTGATATTACCACCTGCTCGGGCGATACCTCCGGGCTTATAGAGATCACAGCTGGCGGTGGAACGGGAGTCCTGCTTTATTCCATCAACGGAACAGATTTCCAGGCATCAGGTACATTTACAAACCTGCCTGCCGGAGAATATACAGCATCTGTTATGGATGAGTCAGGATGTACAGCCACCCAGCCAGTCAGCATACTCGAGCCGGCACCGGTGATGTCCACCATTATTAAGACAGACGCCACCTATGGGAACCTGGGGTCCATCAACTTTACCGAAACATCAGGGGGAACCCTGCCCTATGAATACAGCATCGAAGGTCCAGGTGGCACATTCTCCACGGAGACTTTCTATGATAATCTTGAGGTGGGTAGCTACCATGCCCTTGTGAGAGATGCCAATGCCTGCACCTATGAAGAAATGGTGATTATCCTGGATGTCTTACCACTGGATGTGGTGGTGAATGTGACCAATATCTCCTGTTTTGGTGCATCCGACGGCATCATAGAGATGATACCCCAGGATGCCGAGGGGGCAGTTGAATACTCCATTGACGCAGGAGCCACCTTTGTGCCCGACGGAACCTTTGACATGCTGGCCGCCGGCACCTATATCCTGGTGGCCAAGGATGCAGCCGGGAAAGTTTTCCTTGGAACGGCCGAGATAAGAGAGCCTGCAGAGATCAGCCTTTCAAGTACCATCAGTCCCGCCGAATGTAACGCCTTCAGCGAGACAGGTGGAATCCAGGTAAGTGTGAGTGGGGGAACACCAGGATACAGCTATCTCTGGTCGGATGGAAGCACCCTGGAGGACCGTGATGGCATCCGGGCCGGCACCTATTCTCTGATTACCACGGATGCCAACAACTGCATGCGCTACGATACCATGCTTGTGAACAGCCTGGTCATAGTTGATGCCTATGCTGGCAGGGATACCACCATATGTTACGCCTCATCCGTTCAACTCTACGGTGAGGGCGGACATACAGCTTCCTGGTCACCGTCTACTTTCCTCTCCGACCCGGATATTGCAGATCCCATTGCCATTGATGTTACTGAAACCACCAGCTATGTGCTGACCATCTCTGAAAAAGCCAGTATATACGAATGTTTCAATACCGACACCGTAACTATCGCAGTTTACCCGCTGACAGGAGTGCTTGTCACCCCGGATACCTTCATCATCAGGGGTGAATCCATTGAACTTGAAGCCGTGGGAGGTCCCTTCTCTTCCTACAGGTGGGAGCCTGCCGGGAGCCTTGACAACAGCACCATACCAAATCCCATTGCCTCACCCCAACAGTCGACAACCTACACGGTCTACGCCATGAATGAAAATTCTTGCGAGGAGAGCGATATGGTCTTCCTGGAAGTCATTGAGGACATAATGGCCTACAATGTATTCTCGCCCAACGGTGACGGCATTAATGATTTCTTTGATATAAAGAATGCTGACCGCTTCCCAGAGATCCTGGTTGAGGTATACAGCCGTTGGGGTGATATGCTCTTCCAGTCGACGGGCTATAGCGATGACAAACGGTGGGATGGAAGAACCCGGGGCACCGATGCACCCCTGGGCACATATTATTATATAATTATTCCTTACAGCGGGGCCAAGCCCATCACAGGGAACGTAACTATAATCAGGTAGGATGAGAAGAATAACTGCCATACTACTGTTTACAGTGATCGCGGGTTCGGGGAGCCTGCTGGGACAACAGCTGCCCCAGTTCACCCAATATATGTTCAACGATTTTGTGATCAACCCGGCCATCGCAGGAACCCAGAATTATTACCAGATCCGGACCAACCACCGCTTCCAGTGGGTGGGACTGGCAGATCCTCCCATGACAAACTCCATCTCTTTCTATGGTCCCAGCGAAAAATATGATATGGGTTTTGGTGGATATATCTACAACGATGTCACAGGTCCCACCAGCCGGACCGGGCTCACCGGTTCCTATGCCTATAATATTGCGGTCTCCGACCAGATGAGGCTGTCCATGGGGATTTCATTCAGCATGCTACAATACCGGGTTGACGGAACCCAGCTGAATCCAAAAGACGTATCAGATCCCAGTATCCTTAATATGGTCAGCACCTCTTACATGCCTGATGCGGGTTTGGGCGCCTACCTTTATGGGGATGGATTCTATGCGGGTCTTTCAGTGTCCCAGATCCTTAACAATAAAGTGAAGGTTTTTGACCATAAGGTTGATGACAATCGGCTGAAACCCCATTTTAACCTGACTGGCGGATACCGCTATGAAATCAATGCGGACTGGGCATTGGAACCCAGTGTCATCTTCAAAGCAACCGCTCCTAAAGAAGTCAGCTTTGACATCACTGCAAAAGTCGACTGGCAAAGGATGGTGTGGGGAGCCGTTTCATACCGTTATCATGAAGTTGTTGCCATCATTATCGGGTATTCATACCAGGACACCTTCATTTTCGGATATGCGTACGACATAGGCATCAACTCAATTCGAAAATATAATACAGGAACACACGAATTGATGATAGGCTATCGTTTTAACGATGTAAAATAATCAATCCTATGCCTTCCCGTATTCTCGTACTTCTTCTCAGCCTGATGCTGGTAACTTTGGTCGGATGCTCAAAAAAAACTGAAATTAACGGGAAGGAATTTGTTCCGAGGGATGAACTGGTAGATATGTTGGTGGACCTCCACCTTGTGGATGGGATTACCAACGACCGGAAGTTTTACCGTTCTTACGAGGAAGTTGACTCGGTTGATTTACTCGGACCAATCCTGGAGAAATACCAGGTAAGCCAGCAAATGTTCGATACCACCATGTACGAGTATAGCAGGCACCCCGAAATTTTCGATCAGGTTTACAATGATGTGCTTACGAAGCTGAATATTATGCTTGATGAGAATGACCTTGAAGACATTATCGAGGAAGACTATCAGTAAAGCAGCATGGTCGTTAATACCACCCCAAAGCCAAGGAAAAAACCGGCATAGACCTCAAGCGGGCGCTGTACACCCAGGATAAGACGGGCTGTAGCCACGAGCCCTGCAAGCAGGATACTTGCAGAGAGGTAGCCCAGCAAAGGGGTCTCATACTGGAGGACCAGGGTGAAGATTAAACCGCTAATCCCCCCCAGCGCGGCTGTATGCCCGCAGATCCTGAATTTCACTGAAAGTAGCAGCAACACAAAAAGCAGAATGGAAACTGACAGTACATATCCTTGAATGACCCGGCTGAGTGGAAGGCGAACAAAATATACGAAGGTGATGATGTAAAGAATAAGGATGACCAGGTAAGGCAGCAAGCGCTCTTCCCTGCTGGCATCCTGCAAGGAGCTTATCAGGTTCCGGTAATAGAGTACAGGGATCATCATCAGGGGAAAGAACAGTGTCCCCAGTGCCATTACGAATAGTACTGCCCGTTTTGCTGCCGGATCAAGTAAGGAAAGGTAGGTCCCTGAATTCAGAATCAGCAGCAGCCCAATGGTGGGCATAAGCAGGGGATG
>JAOZLK010000050.1 GCA_029934875.1 Bacteroidales bacterium
TACAGCATTAACCCCGAAGGCAAAGCCATTGGTCTGGTCATTATAGGTATCAATGGCTGCAAAAAAATTATCGTTGCTCCCGAAACTCCAATCCCGACGTAAGGATTCTGTAGGCCTTTTGCCAGGCAGGGTGTCATGGCAAATGATACCCAGGTAGAAATGGGTGTCGTCGAAGGCCATCATCACTTCAGTCTGGGAATGGGCAAAACCTGTATCTATGGGCGTTATTTTGTGGAATTGAGATGCCTTTCCTGCCTTCAGCCAGACTGCATCATCCAGTATGCCGTCAACCTTAAGCGGATTATTTGTCCTAATGGCATTCAGCCGGTGGCTGTCGCGGTTCACTGCAGGCGATTGGCCCTTTGAGGAACAAAAACAGAGTAGCAAAAATATGAATGAAACCAGGGTAAAATATCTCATACTGTCTTACAAGTCTGCTAAGATAATCAAGGAAATGAAAAAATAAATGATTGCATTCTTTCCAGGCAGTTACATCAGGATTGGTAAAAAATACTTAACTTATCTGATAATATATAAAACACCATATCAATCGTCAAAGCTAATATCAAACTACTATGGAAGCTAAGGACAGACTGAAGTTATTGCGGATTCTGAAAGGAACATTCATATTCCTGCCGGTATTTTTGCTCCTGTTAAGCAGCTGTTATCCCTTATCCCTGAGCAGCGCCAAGTGGAGAATCCGCTGGGACAAGGAGATGAAAAAAGGAAAAGAAAGTTTTGTTGAAAGTTCCCGGCCAGCAGATAAAAAACGCCCTCCAAACATTGTCGTACTGGTGGCAGACGATCTGGGGAAATATGAGGTCTCTGCCTATGGTGTGGATCATATTTCCACACCGAACATTGACAGGATCGGTCATGAAGGTGTGATTTTTGAAGATGCCTATGTAACCGCTCCCACCTGTGCCCCTTCACGGGCGGGGATCATGACCGGAAGGGTGCAGAACCGCTACGGTTTCGAAACCCAGATCATGGAGTTTTACCCGACGAACATGGTGGAATATTTATCCGGGAAATATTTTATGAATACGGGTTCTTTTGTGTTGGAGGCTAAACCTCATTTTCCTTCTGAAGTGCAAATTCACAAGCAGGGACTTCCACCCACAGAAATAAACCTGGCGGAAGCTTTAAAAACATTGGATTATACCAATGGACTTGTGGGAAAATGGCACCTGGGGATCTCCAAAGAGCAAGTGCCCTTAAACCGTGGCTTTGATTATCAATATGGTTTTTACGGGGCGTCTTCGCTTTATACACCCGAGCGAAACTGGAGCCATGTTATCAATCATGAGCATCAGTCGTTCAGTGCCCAGGTTCAGTGGAACACGGAAAGGTATGGCGAAGCGGCAATCAGGGAAATGGGAAAGGAGATCATTGAAGAAGAATATATCACCTTTGCTTTTCGCGATAAGGCCATGGCCTTTATTGAAAAGAATAAGGAAGATCCCTTCTTCCTTTATTGTACTTTTTCAGCTCCTCACATACCCTTTCAGGCACCGGTAGATTACTACTGTATGTACGATCATGTGGAAGACGAAAACAAAAGGGTTTACTATGCAATGATCTCAGCACTGGATGACGCCATTGGTGAAATACATCAAAAAATAAAAGACCTGGGCATCGAGGAAAATACCTTAATTTTTCTTTTAAGCGATAACGGGGGAGCCTCATATACAAAAGCGACCGAAAACGGACCCTTAAAAGGAGGAAAACTTACTCAGTTTGAAGGAGGAATTCAGGTGCCTTTTATGATGAAATGGCCGGCCAGGATTCCTCCAGGGATCAGGTATGAATATCCGGTTTCATCGGCTGATATATTTGTAACATCCCTGTTAAATGCAGGAGGAATCCTGCCACAGGATCGAGAATACGATGGGGTGGATCTTATACCCTTTGTACTGGGGGAGAACAAAGACCGGCCCCACGAAAATCTCTTCTGGCGCGCCGATCATATCTGGGCAATACGCGATGGTGATTACAAGCTAATATTAAGCACCCGGGACGGTTGGGCTGAGCTGTATGATCTCAAAAAAGATATTTCTGAATCCTACAACCTGAAAGAAGAAATGCCTGATTTATATGAAAAACTCTACATCTTACATCAGCAATGGCAAGAGGATAATCTCCCTGAAAAACCAATGTGGCCGCGTATTATGGACAAATTGTTTATCATCGATGGAAAAGAATATTTATTCCCAGCCTAAATAAAAAAAGATGAAGAAGCTAATAATAATAGCAGTCATACTAATGGTTCCAATGTTTGCAATGGCGCAGCAACCTAAAATGCATATTAAGCTATTTGGAGGCTGGAATGCAAGCGCATTAGTCGATCGTATCGAGGGAGCAAACGCAGAGTACCTGCATGGATGGCAGGCAGGTGGTGGCTTCAGGGTATTGCACAGAAAGGCCTTCCTGGAAGCAGATATTACATTCTTAAAATACGGCCTTACCTATCAGCCCGCTGAAGATGGAGAGGGAATTATTACTGAGCCCCTGGATATCAGAATCAGATCCCTTGAAATTCCTTTAAATATGGGATATGTGCCTGTAAATACCCCGGCTTTTAAGTGGTTTTTATATGGCGGCCTTGTAAACAAATTTAATTTACATGGCCAATATACCTATGACGACATAAAGGAAACTTTCAAGCCCTCTGAGCTAAGACTTCATGTATATAACCTGGGGGCGCGCTTTGGAACACAGGTGGATATTGCCATGTTTAACATAGATTTCAGCTATACCATCGGCATAACAAATAGTTTCAAGGGCAGGTTGCGAACAAATAGCCATGCCGTAATGTTATCTGTAGGGTTGGCCTTATAAATAATTGACAGAAATAGCCATTTTCTTATTATGCTAGATCTGCGATGACGGGGTCATCTCAACACGCATCTTTGGTAAGCTCTGGGGATAATTTTCCTGTAGATAGGAAATCAGTTTTTCCCTGACAAGAACCCGAAGGTCCCAGCCTGTGGGTGAGTCGACTGTTGACATCAGGGCTCGAATTTCCACGGCCTTATCAGTGGCATTGGTCACCTGCATCACATTAACCTTTCCGTCCCACAGATCACTTGCCTCAAGGATCCTGGTAAACTCCTCCCGGAGTTTCTCCACGGGAACCTGGTAATCGGTGTAAATGAATACGGTTCCCAGAATGTCTGATGAAACCTTGGTCCAGTTTTGAAAGGGTTTTTCAATGAAATAAGTGGTGGGTACAACCAGTCTGCGTTTATCCCAGATCCGGACAACCACATAGGTAAGGTTGATCTCTTCGATCCATCCCCATTCACCTTCCACAATTACGACATCCTCCAGGCGAATGGGCTGCGTCAAGGCGATCTGAAAACCTGCAAGGATGGAGGCAAGCAATTTTTGGGCAGCAAATCCGATAATAATACCTGCTACTCCTGCTGAGGCAAACAATGAGATTCCTATTCTTCTAATCCCGTCAAAGGTCATTAAGGCGATGGCGGTGGCAATTAGGATCACAGTGAATATAAGTATCTTCTCAAGGACCCTGAATTGGGTATAAACCCTGCGTGCTTTCAGATTATCCTTTTCATCAATATCGTATTGACGAAGGACTATTTCCCTGGCCAGGTTGATGCCTTTAATAAGCAGCCAGGTAACACAAACGATAATGGCGACCGTGATAAACTGGTTGAGCGATTCGGAAGCTTTCTCCTCCAGGGTAAAAAATTCTTTCAGGAGGGCAAAATCAATTAACAAGACCACAACCAGGCTTGGGTTTTTAAACTTTCGCCATACACGATTAAGAGTGCCGGAAGGATTCTTCCTGCCAATCCTGATGACCAGCCTCGATAGTAAAAAATATATCAGCAGACTCCCGGCAATAACAGCCAGGGCGATGATCCAGATAGAAATTTCAGTATTTGCCATTGCTTTAGTGTTTGTACAAATATATGGAACAGAAAACATTATTGAAAGTTCTTTGGAGGGCAGCTTTAATGCAAAGCACAATAAAAAGCATCACCTGAACCGACCTGAAACCAATGGTAATTTCCACAGCCATGCATCGCTACCAGGCTGCCAGTATTCCAATGGGGCGATTGGCCCAGTAGAAGATTACCTCTGCCTCTTCCAGACAGGAGTAAGATATCAGGGTGTTCTTCACTTCATAGCTTTCACCCGGATACATATGGTATTCGTAGGAATAGCTTCCAATAACTGAACAAACCTCCCCCTTATCAACCTGGTGATAACAGTACACATCATCTGAATAAACGAGGGGAATGGTCGTTCCTTCTTTTCCGCGAATTTCGGTTTTTTCAGACAGGCTTACCTTGCCATCAGAAAGACTTTCCGACTTACTCCATATATAGAAGGAGTTGATCGAAAAGGATTCTAAATCAAGCGAAATATCCATCCCCCCTTCATATTTATAATCATTCCCATGGTCCAACCAGCTTGCAGTAAAATGGCTCCCGTCTTCACTTACCTCCACCTCATGGTCCGAAATCTTAAACTGAAACTCAAGCCAGGTATACTCTACTCCCTCGTTAGACTGGAAAATTGCATCGGTCACAACAACCTGAACAGCCAGGTATGACCATGGCCACTTTTTCTCACCGATGATTTTAACAGTCAGATCAATCTCTGTTTCTTCCAGGTAAGGTGCTTCACTTGCGCTATTGACTACTGCCGCCAGAAGAGTTGTATATCCACTTTCGATCAGTCCTTTGATATTGTCGATACTCACCTCGGAACCTTCAGAAAGAAACTCCAGCTGATCCTCTTTGTATCCAAAGACAAGGACTTTGGTATAATCCAGGTTCCGGTTCTCCGGTCCCAGCTTGAAATGCAGTTGATCTTCCTCTCCCAGGACGGATTCGGACAGATTTCTTGAGAGATTCACCTGGCAAAGCCTGGCCGATAAGTCCGGGTAAGTCCTGTCGAAGTATTTCACCGTATCCGTCTTATCGATAAAATGCATCTGGTCTCCGGCATCAATGTGATCCATGAACATCTCAGCCGGGATTTCCCTGACTCCTCCTTCAAGGTAGGCCTTCACAAACTCCGGCCACCAGGTATACTCAGGTACACTCACACTCTCCAGAAAGGCATCAATGGCGTGGTTACTACCCCCGGGTTTCTCCAGTTCTTTGTACATCTTGT
Source organism: Bacteroidales bacterium (assembly GCA_029934875.1). Classification (GTDB taxonomy): domain Bacteria; phylum Bacteroidota; class Bacteroidia; order Bacteroidales. Next base: position 5,155 of record JAOZLK010000050.1, read on the forward strand.
CCATAAGATCCATATCCGGATTATGCTCATCCATCAGGAAGGTAATCAGTGGGGACATGCCTATTCCGTGAAAGATATGCCGCCTTAATTCATACTCCCCCTGAAAAAGATCCCAGTATTGTTCCATATCCACGGTATTCATCCCATGGAAGGGATGCATAATGGGCGTTACCTCAAGCGGTGTTGGATTTGACCCGTAAAAATACTCCTCCACCCAGGATCGAAATGCGAAGTAAATCCAGTTAGTCTTATCCGGAATACGGCAATAACTGCCATATTCAAAAATCCCCCTCCCAGCAAGCCTGTGCACATCCTCATTTTCAGCATATAGAAAATGTTTCAGGGGAATCTTTATGGTATATAAAGAAAGCACGCCGGCGGAAAAATAGGTCCTGCTCCTTACATACAATCCCTTTAAAGTTTCAAAATCAGGTTTGCAGTAGGTCGGAAATCGCTCACTATTCTCTTCGTCAAGAATCTCTACCCTGAGCTTATATATCCCTGTGAATAAGTTTGCATCTATGAAGCCCAGAGCATGAAAGAACAGTACCGCCTCATCCAGATCCTGGCCCAGTCGTATTACTTTCGATAGGTCCACACCCTTGTCATACTTTATTTCAGCATAGTCGCTCCGATGCCTACCTATTCTTACCAGGCCCCTGACCATGATGTATTTAAAGAAAGTAGTCCCCTGATATAAAGGAGGAAACTGCATGGCAGATTTAAAAGAGGATTCCAGATCCTGCACTGGTGGAAGGATACATTTCAGGAATCCCATGGAATCAGCCGCACTATAAAGCTCATGGACCTGGACTGTATCCTCCTGCTCCTCTCTAAAATATGGAAAGCCAAAAGCGATCTGGCTCCCTTCATCCCACTCCCCCTCATACTTCAGGCTTAATTCCAGGGGCTTGGTCCATGCCCGGTTGAGTCCTGTCAAACGGTATGATGGGCTTACCTGGTTTGTGAGACGGGAAGGATCATTTTCGTCCAGGTAGAGCATAAGGGTGAGGCTTGTATCAAAAGCCCCTTCAGGTACAAGGAGCAAAAAATCACCCGACTCCAAATGTCCCCCTTCCGGACCAATGATTGCTTCGGCTATTTGATCCCCGTGTGCATCCACCTGAGAATCGGGCTCAAGCGCTTCCTTTTTGCAGGACACACAAAATAGCGAGATAAAGAATATAAACAGGATCAGATTTTTCACAGGTCCCTGTTTTATGTTTAATATCAACAAGATACAAAACAAATGATCTGAAGTCAAGTCATATCAGTCAAACCAGGTTCTCCCTAAATAAATCAAAGACCTCTTTGTGAATAAGAAGGATATAGCCTATCTTGAATGTCCAGAACCCTGAATCTACCTTAGTATGAAACGAAGAGACTTTATCAAGACCGGAAGCCTGGCTGCAGGCTCCATGATGATCACAACCCCCCTGATGGCCAAAAGCGATCGGATCAAAATAGCCATCGTGGGAACAGGCTGGTGGGCGAACGATTTCCTGCTGAATCCCATTCTGAAATCTGGTCAGTTCGAAATAATCGCACTGTGTGATGTGGATTCTCTGGCCCTTAATAAAACTTCTGAAATGCTAATTGCAGCCGGCAGACAAAAACCAGAACTCTTCGCCTCCTACAAGGAAATGTACGAGCTCCCTGGCCTCCAGGCCGTGGTCATCGCCACCCCTCCCCACTGGCATGCGCTACAGTTTGTGGATGCCTGTGAAAAAGGATTGGATGTTTTCCTGGAAAAACCACTGAGTTGGGACATCCGGGAAGGACAGGCCATGCTAAGAGCCAAGCAAAAGGCCGGGACGGTGGTCCAGGTCGACTTTCCCAGGATCATGACAGACAACAATGAACAGGTCAAACAATATATTGAGAGTGGGGAAGCCGGAAGGATTATGCAGGTCCAGGCCCAGATACATTATAAGGAGAGTCCCATATTTGAAAAGGAAATCCCGGAAACATTTGATTTTGAAAGCTATTGCGGTCCGGCCCCACTACAGAAATATTTGTGCCTGGAAGATAAAAATACGCCTCGCTGGAGGGCTCAATATGTATTCAGCCAGGGTATTATGCTTGACTGGGGTATTCACTACCTCCATAATATCAGGCAGGTTCTCGGCCTGGAAATACCCACGAGTGTATCAGCCATCGGGGGCATCACCAGTGACTATCCACGGGATAATCCGGATTACCTTGATGTGAATTTCGATTTCGACGGCTTGCCTGTCTACTGGTCCCATAAGACATGGGGATACAACTATCCTGAACCAAAACACAGGATCGGAGCTTTCTATTACGGGGAGAAAGCAAACATATTCGAAGGAGACAGCGCATGGGAAATATATCCCAATGATGGCGCAGAGCCCATCATCCATAAAGCAACACGTGTCACCGAGGAAACCTTCACACAAATGATGCTCGAATTTGCAGAGGGAATCCGTTCGAACTCCAATGCGGGAATCACAAACACCTTTGAAGAGGCATTGAAGACCACGGCCATGGTGAACTACGGAGACCTGGCCTACCGAACCGGGGCTGGCATGGACATCAATGCTTCTACCTTCGATGTCAGCAATAATGACAAAGCGGAAGCGATGCTAAAAAGGGAGTACAGAGAACCATACAGGCACCCCTACTCTTAGCTAAAGATAAGCTATTCTTCAGCCTTGACTATTTGCCATTTCCCGGTTACCAGCTGCGAGTGATAACTTCCGGCTGCAAACAAAACAGCGGCTTCCATATCCCAGGTACCTTCGATACCAGAATCACTGATTACTCCCTGGTAATGTATTTCCGGATGAGCTTTGCTCTCATCAACGATGGTCTCATTCTTTTCATTTCTTAAAAGAAGAAAGGGGTATTGTTTTATGAAACTTATTTCTCCCTCATCGATAAACCCGGTAAGGACTGCTACCCTGGGAGCTTGATCATCAGGCAGTTTATCTCGTATCTCTCCACTTACTTCATCTTCATCATCGACATTAAGTGTCATTTCAAAATAATGTTCTGAGTTATCACTTTCAAATTCCGGATCCAATGTGTATGATCCCTTCCAGAGTCCATTTAAGGTTTTCATTGCAAAAGCTGATTTTTTAAATGCATTTTTCAAAGGTAAGCTGAAAAGCTTACTTTAGAATTGTTTTTCAACCTCAAAAGCCGGCATTAAAGAAGTAGCGTAAATGATTTTGGGTGGACAGATGAAATATTTAGTGCTGCTTCTGGCATATTTACTAAGCGCCCAACTGGGTGCTCAAACTGTCTTTGAAGAAGATTTCGAGATGCTCGGCACCGGCCTGGATCTTACCACAGAAGGCTATCTCCTGTCGCAGGATGGCTCTTATGCAGGAACAGTTATGGCACTAGTGGCAGAAAGTAACAATAATAAATTCGCCAGGATGGTGGCAGATCCAAATGGGGCAGCAAAAATGCAGATTCTGCTTACCATTGATGTCGATGCGGGAAAAACCTATAGCTACGAACTTGAAAGCAAAGGCCCTTTTAAAAGGCAGCTCAGGATTTATTCTGAAGAAGATGTCTTACTGGGCGCATCGGGCGATTACAAACCCTCAACTGACCCGGAGATCAGTGAGTGGAAAAAAATGGAATTAAGCTTCATACCCGACCCCGGAGTCAGCAGGCTTAAAATTGCTTTATATCATTACTGGTCGGGCACCATTGATCTTGACAATTTTAAGGTGTCTGAAATCATTAGACAAAAGGCATTTTACCTGAGCAGCAGCGCAGGAAATGATGACAATGCGGGTACAGAAAATGCTCCCTGGAAAAGCCTGGCGAAAATAAGCGCTACCACCCTGTTGCCGGGAGATAGCGTTTTGTTTAAACGGGGTGAGCGCTTTACGGGCCATTATGTGGTAAATGGCTCGGGGAATGAAGCCCTGCCTGTATTAATCACAGCTTATGGAGAAGGTGAGAAGCCAATAATCAGTGGGCAGGTTGGTGCAGCTGGTGGTGGCGATTTTCAGGAAGCCATCCTGCTTGAGAACAATGACATGCTTATATTTGATGGCCTCGATGTGCAAAACGAGCGCCTTGTAACACGCATGGATGTGGCCGATACAGATGCTTATGGCCTGTATGTACGAAACAGTGGGGCAGAGGTCATGCAAAACCTGGTATTTCGCAATATGGATTTTAAGAATGTATTCGCGGTACAGCCCGTACTCGATCCCGATGATTTTAATTCCATCCAGGTTTCCGGGCTAAGCTTTTCTTCTGCAAAAAACACAGAAGCCGGAAAAGAGAAACACATCAGGGATATCCTGGTTGAAGAATGCTATTTTGCGAAACTACAGCGCTTTGGCATCAAGTTCAGCCACAGTGGAGGCATGGCCGGTGTTGGAAATGACTCCATGAACCGGAATATGAATATTACATGCCGGAATAACGAGTTTTATTATAACGGGGGAACTTCCATCCTGCCAGCCGCTACCTACAATTGTCTTATCGAGAACAATATATTCGACCATCCCGGGGCATCTACCGATCCCCGTATGCCTGGGAGGGGCAGCTCGGTTTGGAATATTAACAGCATCAATACCGTAATACAATATAACATGTGCCTGAGCACCCGCGGCTACCTCGATTCGCACGGCATTCACATCGATAACCGGAATGTAAACACCTTTGTACAATACAATTACATGGAAGACTGCGAAGGAGGTTTTGTTGAAATATTAAAGGGAAATAAAAACGCTGTTTACCGATTCAATGTAAGTGTGAACGATGGCTGGCGAGTGAACGAAAAATGGGCAGACAGCAATCATACCATTTGGGTCAATTCGGATCGCTGGGGTGAACCTGAAGATTTTGCGCCAGGTGATAGCATCTATATATATAACAACACCGTAGTTATGGACAGTGCTTATACCACTTCCATTAACATGGATGGTAAAAACATGTTTGTGTACAACAACATTTTTTCATCCACCGATGGTGCCGGAATGGGTATTCAGAATATGGTGATCAGATCCAATGAAACACCATTCTTCATGAGTAATAATCTTTTTGACGGCAATGTTCACCCCGGTTTTATGGCTTACGATGCAAAGTCGCAGCTTGGCTCGCCCATGTTTACCGGAACAGGGGAATATCAATATGCCTATGAGCTCCAGGAAGGAAGTCCGGCCATTGACATGGGCACCAGTGTTCAGGGGCCTGGATTGGAAGGCGCCGGGTTCGGGATTTTTAAGATGCTGCCCGCCTACCCCAATGTTGATTTTTATGGAAATCCCATAGACCTTTCATCGGGCAGTCCGAATATAGGAGCCTGCAATGTAAAATATGCAGAAGACACCACAGATATTACCAATATCAGGCCTGAAGAAAAAAGTACCTGGCTGGTGTACCCCCTGCTTGCCGAATCAAGAATCCATATCATTAACAATGGCTATTTCACTGGCTCACTTGAAATTTCGCTGATCAATCTAAAGGGGCAGGTCGTTCAAAGGGAAATGAAAAACCTTGGTCCCGATGAAACAGAGTTTGATTTGCACATGGAAGAAAAGCTGGAGAATGGTATATATATCTTAAATGTTCAAAGCGGTGGTGAATCCCACAGCCGGAGAATCGTGATATTCTAAAAAGTATGAAAAGCATTAGATACTTACTGATCCTGTTTACCTCTCTCCTTGTTCTTCCGGAATGTGATCACTCCTCAAAACTGGTGGAAGATCCGGCAGCCTATATCGCATCTGTCGAACAATGGCAGCAGGACCGGCTTGAGGGCCTGAAAGGCAAAAACGGTTGGTTGAACCTGGCAGGTATCTACTGGCTGAAGGATGGGCTTCAGACCTTCGGATCCGATGCTTCAAACGACATTGTTTTTCCTGCCAAGGCACCGGCATTTATAGGCTCTATTTCATTGAAGGATGGAGTGGTCCATCTTTCAGTCAACGAGGATGTTGAACTGTTCTACGAAGATGAAGTTATAAAGGAACTTGAACTCACATATGATAGCCAGGGCATGCCTTCCTACATTACACATGGCGACTTTGCCTGGTACATCATGAAGCGGCATCACAGCCTTGCCATACGACTCAGGGATTATAAAAATCCGGCCATAGAGGCCCTGGATCATATCCCTTCATATCCCATTGACCCGGATTACCTGGTGGAAGCAAAGCTTAAGGCTTTTGAACAGGAAAAAACTATTACGGTAGCCACGCCCTTCCAGGATTATACCCAGGACTACCAATGTCCGGGAGAACTTCACTTCAGGCTCAAGGGAAAAAAAATGACCTTGCTTCCCTTTAGCTCCGGCAACGATTATTTCATTATCATCTATGACGAAACTTCAGGTGTAGAAAGCTATGGAGGAGGAAGGTTCATGTATGCATCGGCAGACTCCAGCGGGAGGATCCTCCTTGATTTCAACAAGGCTTACAATCCCCCCTGCGCCGTCACAGAATTCGCCGCCTGCCCGATGCCGCCGCCCGAGAATCACCTGCCTATGAAAATCGAAGCCGGGGAGAAGGTTCTGGCCTCTCATTAGATAGGTCCGGATATCCATCTTCCTTGGTAACCAGGATCACAAAGAATCTCTGTAATTATCTAATTAACATATTTTTAACAAGGCGGGTATCCCTATTGTGATGTAGGTTACATTGCCCTTGTCTCTTTAGAGGCTAATTTTACCTCACCCTTTTATTACCTCCTCCAATTCACTTTCCAAAAAAAAGTCAGTTTACCGACGATCAATTGAAGAATGACAGGTTTTGATATGCAAAAACAAAATAATGATGAGAAATTCTACCAAACGAAGACTGATCCTGGCTACCTGGATCCTGGGTCTGCTTACAGCAGGTAATTATACTGCTATCGGACAGACATCCCACATCGTGGATGTAACAAACAATATATTTACTCCTAAAGAAATCACCATCTCCCAGGGGGATACTGTGATCTGGACCAACTCTGAAGGCAATCACAATGTGAATGGAACGCAGTCCACTTATCCCTCAAATCCCGAATCATTTGGAAACGAGGTGGGTTCTGGCTGGGTATTCAGTCAGGTGTTTACCCTTCCCGGGGTGTACGATTACCAGTGTGACCCACATGTGCAATCTCAAATGTTCGGTAAAGTGACGGTGATGGAACCTCTTCCTGATATTCTACTTGCAGAGGATGCTGAACTGGGCATGATACTGACAGATAAAATGGGTTTCACCCTCTACTATTTCACAAAGGATGCCCTACCCGACACCTCTCTTTGTACAGGGGGATGCGTTGATAACTGGCCCCTTTTCTATGTTGAAAATCCCGAACTGGGAGATGGACTTGACATGGGGGACTTCGGTGTCATTGAGCACCCGGAGGGAGGAATGCAAAGCACTTACAAAGGCTGGCCCCTCTATTACTGGGTGAACGATCTGAATCCGGGAGAGACAAAAGGCGAAGCTGTGGGAGATGTCTGGTTCGTTGCAAAACCGGACTATAGCATCATGCTGATGGATGGGCTGCTCATCGGCAAGGATGGTGTGACATACAACAGCTCTTACGAACCAGGAGAAGAGATGATGCAGTATTTTGTGGATGAATATGGAAGAAGCCTCTACATTTTTGCAAACGACAGCTATAACACAAATAATTTCACCGCTGATGATTTTGGCAACAACGGGGTATGGCCCGTTTACGAGGAAGAACTGCTGCATGTCGCCTCTACGCTGGATAAATCAATGTTCGGAAGCATCGATGTATTCGGCCATCAGCAACTGACCTTCAAGGGCTGGCCCCTTTACTACTTCGGCCAGGATAGCGAGAGGGGTCACACTACAGGAGTTTCAGTTCCTTCTCCCGGCATCTGGCCTGTGGCCGTGAAAGGACTGGAAGATGCACCGTTGCTTAGTTCGGTGGATGAATCCGCTTCCGGAACGCAGCTGGGGCTATACCCAAATCCGGCGACTGATAAAATACAGGTCACCTCGGACCAATCCATAGAATCTGTATCAGTCATAAACATACTGGGGGCCAATATCCGAACCATCGGAAAGCTTGGGGTAAATAATACGGTCATTTCACTGGACGGAATCGAGCCCGGCATCTATTTCCTTGAAGTACAAACAAGTGACAAGCAGAAGCTGGTCAGAAGGTTTGTGAAAAGGTAAGCAGCAGTTATACTTGCATTTGGAAGGGGCTGTCTTCAAAAGGGGCAGCCCCTTTTTTCAAAGGGTGTCTCGTCTCTTTCCCAAGCTTGCGAGCTCAACGGAGCTAAGCTTGATTTAGTTTTTCGAGGCGAACATACTCGGATGTCCGTTTTTGTGAAAACGAGGAGTC
>JAOZLK010000447.1 GCA_029934875.1 Bacteroidales bacterium
TGGGGAGAATTGTTATCGATCAGCAAAATACTGCAGGGAACTGTCTGTTTCACTGCACTGTCCAGGGCACTTTTCACGAAGTCTGTCCGATTGTACACAGGAAGTGCAATGGTCAACTTATCTTTCATAGATGCTTCTGTTTTTTTTGATTTGTCAAAGATAATATTTTAAACGCTCCATTTTGAATCCTTTTCTCCAGCTTTGCGTATTATATCCAAGTCCTTTATAAGTAGAAAATCCAAAGCTTTCATATTAATGATAGATTTGCGCTTTCTCAATCATTTAAGAGAGATAACTGTCGCATGTTAAAAAGAATGTATCACAGCCCCACCATGATGTCGTGGGCATCCTATTTTATTCGTTTTGGAAGTGCACTTTTTGTTCTTCCGCTCATACTGAAGCTATACACACCTGTGGAGTTGTCCTTCTGGTTTTTTATAAATACCATTGTCGGATTTGCCATGCTGGCCGATTCAGGTTTCGGAGCTACCCTGATCAGGGCAGTTTCCTACTTCAAGGCAGGAGCGTCTTACCTGCCCAGGAATAAGAAGGAGTATGACGAAATTGACGAAATTAAGCAGGGTGAACCTCATTTTCCCAACCTGGTGAATTTGTTGACTACGGCCAACCGGATATATATCTTCCTGGGACTTTTCGCTATTTTGATGCTTGCCACAGGAGGGGTGGCGGCGGTATGGAATATCATGTCCATATCGGAGCACCAGACCGATCTCTGGGTCGCTTACCTGATCATCATTCCTTACTGTTTTGCCATGATCATGGGCGTTAAATGGAGCTCCTTTATGCGGGGTTTGGGATATGTGGCTGCGGAGGCCCGTTTTGGGGCCTTCCAGGGATTAGTGCGGGTATTGATCTTCGTGATCATGTTGCTCTTAAAGTTTGGTCCCGCTTACTTGATAGGCTATATGTTCATTGAAGCGATTATCAGGTATGTCTATTTGCGATGGTTTGTATTGAAGTGGTTCAGGAATGAAAAGGTTGAGATTAAAGAAAAGAACAAATTTGATCCGGTAATTTTCAAGTCTTTATGGTCGGCCACATGGAGAACCGGGCTTCTCTTCTGGGGTGCTTATGGAATTCAATCCGGTACTTCAATCCTTGCATCACAGCTTAGTGATGTGGTAATGATGGCGAGTTTCCTTTTCACCATGCGAATATTCACTTTCCTTCTGAATATTGCCAGGGCTCCTTTCTACTCCAATGTCCCCACGATATATTCGCTGGCTGCGGAAAAAAATACCATGCTTCTGAGAAAGAAGTCATCGGAATATATGTTCATCGGATTTGCGGTTCTGATTGCAGGAGCCCTTGGACTCGGCTTTTTTGGAGACACTCTTTTGGGAGTGCTGGCCATTGAAACCCGCTTTGTTCCCCTCACCATTTTCGCGATTATCGCCATTACTGAAATTTTGGATCTGCACGCCTCCTTTCATGCGACGATCTACACCTCCACCAACCATGTGCCTTTCGTAATACCTGCAACTGTGTCAGGTGCACTGATTATCGGAATAGGGTTTTTAACCATCCCGGCATATGGAATCTTAGGAATTGTGGTAACGAAGTTTCTTGTTCAATGGCTCATGAATAACTGGTATGCCCCCATGCTCTCCCTGCGTTTTCTGAAGTGGCCATTATTGAGCTATCTTTACCAGGCTCCGGTTTATGGCCTTCAATTTGTTGGGCAAATCTTTCGCGACAATTTGGGGAGGAAAAGATAAATTTATCTATTTTGGAGTGTGAAAATGCCTGAACATGCTTAAGAAGTTCATCCTGATATCAGTGATTTTGTGCTCCCTGGAGCTGTTTACACTGATATTTCTTCCGGATATGCTTATTAAGGTGGTCGAAATGGCCGGTGTAGCCATCATCCTCTTTTTCCTGCTTCTCTATTTCGTTTACGGAGAGAACCGACCGGGGAAAATGCGTTTTGCACTTCCGGTGACCCTGATCCTTGTTTCGGTGGTTTTTAGCATGCTGGGAGCCTACATTTTTCAGGATCAGTCATTTTCGGGCACTTTGGTTGCTCAGCGGGTTATGTATTATTACCTGGCTTATTTTCTACTTCACTATTTAAAGATCCCCATTGAGTATATCCGCAAAACCATTGTAGTTTTTGCTATCGTTTATATGGTCCTTTACATTGGCCAGTACCTGGTGTATCCAACGGCCCTGATTAAGAGTAAAATGTTCATAGACCGGGGTACGCTTCGGATTTTTATGCCGGGGGCAGGATTTCTTGTCATAGCCTATTTCATATGGTTTTATTCTTTTTTTAAGACCTATAAAATAAGGTACATCATTTTGTTGCTGGGCGCCTGGATCATATTCATTCTTCTGGGGACCCGGCAGGTGATTGCCGCCGTAGGCTTATTATCGATTTTGTTTATGCTTCAGAGCAGGGTGATTAAATCCAGATTCCTCTTCTTTGCACTCATTGGAATAGCTTTGGTTCCTGTCTATTTCCTTTTTCAGGACATCATTAATGCCATGTTTGACATTACGGTCAGCCAGAGCCAGAATGCAGGAGGTAATGTGAGGGTGAAAGCTGCCAGCTACTTTCTTACTGACTTTTATAAAAACAACTGGGCCTACATAATCGGTAACGGGGCTCCAGGATCATCAGGGTATGGATTGAGAATGGCGAGTATATCGGAACGATACGGTTATTACCGGTCGGATCTGGGTCTGCTTGGGGAGTATACTAAATTTGGAGTGCTCTTTGTGCTTGGGGTTTTTATCATCTTTTATCGTTCGCTATCGGCAAAGCTCCCGGAGAAATTGATGTTTATTAAATATAATTTCATGGGTATAATACTTACCCTGGTTACAGGTGGAGGAGCCTTTGGAAGTGTCAGTATTAATATTCTCGTCAATTGTATGTTGTTATACATGATCGATATGTATTTAAATCAAAAGGAGGAGCAGGATGCCGGGCTGGAAGACTCAGCTGGTTCTAACTATTAAGCAAATTAACTACAGATTCGGAGAATATCTGAACCATCGAATTCACATTACTTTTTGTTTCAATGATCTCCCTGGATTTCGCTGACATCTTTTCAATCTCAGAAGGGCTGGACTTAATTCTTCGCTCCATGGCATTGCTTAAGCTTTGAAGATTGTCTTTTTCAAATCTAAAACCTGTTTCAGATTCAATCACCAGATCATTTTCGGTTCCATCGGCTTCGCTGACGATGCAGGTTTTTCTCCAAAACATGGCCTGATTCAATGCCAGACCACCTATCCCAGGCAACACAAAACAATCTGCCGCTGCAAAATAAGGATCAACCCCATCTATAATCCGTCCAAGATAGATCACATTGGGATCACCTAATTCATTGATCATCTGCTGAACCTGGTCCCTAAGGGGGCCATCTCCAACGATAATAAGCTTAATCTTATAGTTCTTCTCTCTAAGAGATTTAAAGGCATCTAATAGAAGATCTACCCTTTTCTCCTGGATTAGTCCTCCCACATACAGAAAGCTTGTGTGCTGACTCAAATCCAGTTCCTTAATGATCTTTTTTGATTGAGTTAAAACCTTATCCTCGGCAGCATGCAGGTGGTCTAACTCAATGCCATTATAAGCTGTGATTACATTCTGAGGGCTTACCCCCATGGATTCTACATATTTATTGGCTGTTGTACTATAGGTGAGATGCAAATCTCCTTTTTTGAAAAAAGCAGAAACCAATCGGTTCTTAAATGATAATAAGAAACCCTTTGCCAAACCTGGTTCCCAACCACAGGTCCAAACGATAATCTTCTTATCTTTCCTATTGGCCCATGATATGGCTCTTCGATTGCTTATATCACCTGTAATTCCTTGTAAAATAAGTAAATCAGGATTGAAACGTTTAATGGCGCTATAGAGCCCCTTGTTATTTACTATTTTAAATGGCCCAAGGAAATACTTAAGTTCTGCGAATCCTTCCTCATCGAAGCTGGTTTCCTCTTTGTAACTGGGCCTACCATCCTCTGCTTGAGGAACACCATGAAAAATTCTCCACTGATACCCTTCACTCATTTTGGATAGTTTTTCATAAAATGAAATCCGATAGGGTTGTAACATGGGTGTAATAAGTGCAATCTTCTTCATAATGAAAATTTTGAGTGAGGGTACAAATTTATATTGTAAATATTAAAGGTCTACAGCTTCACTAAATTGTGGACTATTGAGCTTCAAAGTAGTGCTGGATACCATTTCCGACATTATTGTCCAAAAAGTTTTAGAAGAGTACTTGAAAATTGAGACCAGCTGTTTGCTTCCATAAATTCAGCCATCCTTAATTTTCTGGTGTGGTTTTCCTCCAGGGAATTCAACAGGGG
>JAOZLK010000448.1 GCA_029934875.1 Bacteroidales bacterium
GGAGGCTCTATCGGGGAGTAATTTGCAGAGATCCCAGGCAATATGTAATGCTGGGGGATGCCACATCCATGACCGACAATATACCGGGAAATGAAGACGACCGCTGGGTATTTACGGAACAAAATCCACGACGCGAACTTCAGGTCGTCCAGGGTCTTGCGGCTGCCTCCCGGGTTCTGAAAGATTCCAATCCAGAGCTGGCAAAAGAGGCCCTTGAAACTGCCATAGCCCTGTGGGAAGGGATACCCGACGATTCAAGACTCTCCTCCCAGAAGGTGATAGCACTGACAGAATTAATCCTCTCCACCGGCAATCCAGAATACACAAGCACCCTTGTGGAGATGAAGGAAGAGATCCTGAAATCACTGTCTCGCTGCGGATGGTCTCTTGGAGCGGTAATTGAATATATCGATGATCCTCAGTTTAAGAGTGAACTCCATGACGCGGTAAAGGCCTTCCAGAATGAACTAAAACTTCAACAGGAAGCCGATTCACCCTATGGTGTTCCTTATAAACCTAATATCTGGGGAGCAGGCTGGAGTATCCAGCGCTTCGGTGTGGAACAGTATTTCTACCATAAAGGATGGCCGGACCTGGTTCCAACAGCGTTTTTTGAACATGCTCTGAATTTCATACTTGGGGTTCACCCAGGACCAAATAATGCCTCATTTGCATCGGGAGTGGGAGCCAACTCAATCAAAGTGGCCTATGGGGTGAACCGGGCCGACTGGTCGTTCATTCCTGGTGGAGTGGTGTCGGGAACTGCCCTTATCCGTCCCGATTTTCCCGAGTTAAAGACCTGGCCCTTTTTCTGGCAACAGACAGAATATGTTATGGGTGGCGGAGCCACCAATTTCATGTTCCTGGTAATGGCTGTTAACGAACTGTACAGTCAACCCATGTAGTTCGACTGCCCCTGCCACGGGTATCAAAAGTGCGCAGGGCAATGGTTCCGGCCGCCTCAACAGGACCCTCATATACAGGCGAATCCATTCCGGGCTCTTCCCCGTCAGTGGTATAACGGATCATTAATCCCGGGAAATCCACATTGGCAAAAAGCTGGTCCACCTTCACAATAGCACCGGGAGCCGGCAGGCGGTAAGAAAATCCTCCAAACAGGTGGTCAAGTCGGGGCATTTCACGATGTCCAATGGTATGGGCAAAACTGCTCCAATCCTCGTTGATCGCTTTAATCCGCTCCTCTCTTTCCGTAATATCGCCCCACCATGCCTGCCCGGACCAGGCCCGTTCAGCCAGGCCAAGCATCTTTGGCAGATAGTAGTATTCCAGCATCTCCCGGCTTTTAATAGTCTCGCTCCAAATGGGTCCTTCAAGACCGTAAATTTGCTCCCTGGCGTTCACCTCCAGAGCCTCCATTCCCTCAAACCTGCCAGGGTCAACAGGCCTGCCAAAACGATCAGTAAGCGTTGTATTAAAAACATGGTAGGGGGCAAAGGTAAAGGCCCGACGGGTGTTCACGAAACCTCCCCAGTAGTGTCCCGGTTCAGCAGGATGGTGGTTGTAGGCCAGGTCCATATAAAAATTGTCCACGTTGCACAAAACAACCGGATACCCTGCATTGGCAATCCGGTTTCCCAGATCCAGAGAGTTTCCAAGACTATTCCATACATAGGGAAGCATCCCTTTCCCGGCAAAGTCCGGATTCGGAATCCATTTTCCTTCTACGTCCTTCTTCAGGGCGATCTCCTCCCAGCCAGCCATAATTAGCCCCCTCTCAGAAAGAATCTCCAGCAGACGGCCTTCAAAATAGACCTGCAGTTGCTGAGGCCCCTCTATTTCAGGATGAGCTTCGAAAAATTCCTGGCAAATGGGTGATTGAGTCCAGGAGTTGACTGGAACCTCATCCCCTCCCGCATGCAATACCTTAAGTTGCAATCCGGCATCTTTATACATCTCCAGCAATTCATCCACCACCTTTTCGTAAAACAGGAAGGGCGCCTCTTTACAAACACATGTAATGTTATCGTTGAAATTTTGGGCTGAATTGTAGATTGACCCGTCGTCGGGATCGGCAAGCCGGTATAGCTCAGCCTCCTCTAACATCCCTTCAGCTTTCAATCTATCATACCTGGCCTCCATTGCAAAAATAGCTGCCCTTGTATGCCCTGGAAAATTTATCTCCGGGATCACCTCAACATGATGTTTTGCTGCATACTTTAAAATTTCCACAAAATCCTCACGGCTCAGAAATCCACTGCCTGAACCCATCTCCGGGTCTGGAAAGGGCCCTGATCCGTAGGCGGAAATCATCCGGTCTTTACTATCCTGTGTATGTCCCCTGTAAGCTCCAACTTCGGTCAGCTCCGGCAATCCAGGTATCTCCAGTCGCCAGGCTTCATCGTTGGTGATTGAAAAATGCAGCCTGTTCAACTTGTAAAAACCCATGGCTGCTATCAGTTTCCGAACCACCTCAGGCTGATGATAGTTACGGGCCACATCCAACATAATGCCACGATATTCAAAAGCAGGTGAATCATTGATCGTTACACAGCCTACTTCAAGTTTTCTTTGAGGCTTCATCCAGGCTTCCACCGGCATCATTGCCAGGAGGCTCTGGATACCATAATAAACACCTGAGGCTTCTTTACCCTCTATGTGTATTCCTCCTCCTTCCTTTACCTTCAGGAAATATCCCTCCCCTGATCCTGAAGCAGAAAGAGAGAGGTTTATAAGATTTGTCCCAACGCCATGACCAGGAACCATCCCCGGCCTGGTTCCCATCACCTTTTCAAGCATATCAGCCAGGTAAGTGGCCTCATTCTCAAGTCCCTTCTGGTAACGGATTACCAGGCCGGTCATAAGAATTTCAGAAGTCCGGGCGTACTCAACAGATGTGGGTGAGGGAATCACCCTGGCAAAGTCCTCCGGATTCAACTTTTCCAGGCCGGCGTTCTGCTTGTAAAGCCATTCTGCATCGGGAAGGGGAATACCGGTAGTCGGGGGAAAGATCATATCCAATTCAGGAAAGGGCATTACATGCGAATTCTTAAGACTGGCAAGCTCCTCCTCCTTGTTTTTTGCATCCACAAAGACAATATAGAAGCCTGCTGGAGCTTCCGCCTCTTTGATCAGGCTGCCTGGCTTATGGTAAGATATTTCCACACTTTCACCCGGACCCAGTCGAAATCCGTTTTTCGGGGAGATACAAAGCAGATCCCCATTAATGTGACTTATGCTCACCTTTCCTGTAACAGATTCATCGATCACTCCCTTGCCCATCTGACTGAAGTATATTTTCCAGTAGGTATCTCTGAGAATCTGGTCTCCCTTATTTTCAAGAATAAACCTTGCGCTTGAATAAGCCTCCTGGGGATTGTTTCCCTTGAATTCCCAGCTGAGATGAAGGTCATCCGCCAGGGGATGGTCCGATTTACCTGTGGAACCACAGGAAGAAAGTAGTGCAGCAGCCATTAGAAGGAAGATTACTTTGTTCAGTGCAGGCTTCATATTTATTTAGTAGATTAGTCCACAGTAAAACTAATAAATGCCCGGTAACATTCCCCGTGCAACTGCGTATAAAGTAAGGTACTTTTGAAACAACTATACAAATGACTGACTCAGCCAACCCGGTTTATCAACCCGCCAACGATCCAATTCAGCCCCACACGCAATTAAACGCCTGCATCGAGATACTCGGGTTTAGTGAAATGGTAGCCAACAATGAGATTGATAAAATCCAGGTATTTTATGAAAGTATCGGACAGGAAATCTATAATGCACGCAAAAAAAATTACTCCTGGGGTTTCAGGGTGATTGAACCTCAGTTTCTCAATTTTTCTGAACGAATTATTTTAGCATCAAGGCTCTATAAGGAGGAAACACTGGCAGATCTGAACAGTGTGGTTTTTAAGCTATTTACCGAGTTCAGTAATATCATCGCTTCAACAGCACTCCATATGCATATTCCTATCAGGGGAATGATTTGTATCGGGGAGACCTACAGGGGCGCGGTCCGCTCCCGCAAACCCGCCGTAATGACGGGCAAGGACCCGCTCATTCTTTCCGACCTCCTCAAGGTCTTCTCTATCAACGAGATCTTTCCCAATGGCTTTTCCGAGGGGCTGATTCCTGCAGTGGATGTTCCCTTCCATTTTGGAGAAGGAATCTGTCATTCCTTCACTGAAATTACAAGACTTGAATCCATAGGGATATTTATGCCGGTGGAGTTCAATATAAAGAATGCAGCAGATGTCACCATTCTCTCAAACATGATGGCGGAAACGAAAATTGATGGAAAGGAATATTTTGCCTGTAACTGGAAAGAGTGGATGCTTGAGCGAAGCGATTGCTCACCAGATAATATCCTTGCCTTTGCAA
>JAOZLK010000449.1 GCA_029934875.1 Bacteroidales bacterium
CCGCTTGCATTGCCTTGATCTCATTGCGCATTTTCATGGCTTCAAGGATTAACATGGAATCTCCAGCGGCCACCTCATCACCCACAGATACCATAAGATTCTGAATGGTTCCCGGAATCACAGCCAGCACCTTTCGCGGGTCGGGAGGGGTCCATATGGGTCTGTTCTTAAACTTGGAGCTGAGTCGGGTGGTATAAATGGCTCCACCTATCTCCAACTCTTCCAGGGGAGATCCGGGTATAACTTTCGTTTGATCTGTTTTATCTTGCTTGCTCATATCCCCTGGTTAAAATGGTGGAATACCGTGTTTCTTGGCAGGCATGCCTACGCTTTTCTCTCCTGAAACCTCCAGCGCATGCAGCAGGGACTTCCTGGTTTCGTCGGGTTCTATTACCGAATCAATAAAACCTTTGGCTGCTGCCACATATGGATTTGCAAATTTTTCCTTGTACTCCAGGACCTTCTGAGCCCTCATCTTGTCCGGATCCTCGGCAGTTGCGATTTCCTTGCGGAAAATAATATTGGCTGCTCCTTCAGGTCCCATGACTGCGACCTCGGCATCAGGCCAGGCAAAAACAAAGTCGGCTCTCAGGTGCCTGGAATTCATGGCGATATATCCACCCCCATAAGCTTTTCGCAGGATCACTGTTATTTTAGGCACGGTTGCTTCGCTATATGCATAAAGCACTTTAGCTCCGTGTCTGATCACGCCTGCATGTTCCTGGTCAACTCCCGGTAAATATCCGGGAAGGTCCACAAGTGTAATAATGGGAATATTAAAAGCATCGCAGTAACGAATAAATCTTCCCGCTTTATCGGATGAGTCCACATCCAGCACACCGGCAAGTACCAGGGGCTGGTTGGCCACAAAACCGACACTACGGCCATTCATGGTTCCAAAACCAATCACAATGTTTGCGGCCCAGCTCTCCTGTACCTCAATAAAATCAGATCCGTCTGTCACAGACCTGATCACATTACGAATATCATAGGGTTGCCTCTTATCACTAGGTACAACATCAGAAATATTGAACTTCTCCAATGGCTCCTTATTCTCTTTCCTGGGGGGGATATCAGTATTTGACCAGGGGAGGTAAGAAAGCAAAGATTTAATCTGATCGAAACAGTCATCCTCCGTCTCTGAAAAGAAATGCGCGTTCCCGGTGATCTCACTATGAACCCGGGCACCGCCCAACTCCTCCATAGAGATGTCTTCACCCAGCACCGTCTTGATAACTTCAGGCCCGGTAATAAACATCTTGGAAATTTTATCCACCACAAACACAAAGTCTGTAAGCGCAGGAGAATAGACTGCCCCTCCGGCACATGGACCGAGAATAACCGATATCTGGGGAATCACACCCGAGGCGAGTGTATTTCTGAAAAAGATTTCGCCATAGCCTGCAAGGGAGCTAACACCCTCCTGGATCCGGGCTCCACCTGAATCATTTATTCCAATCAAGGGCATACGCATTTTCAACGAATGGTCCATGATTTTGGTAATCTTTCTTGCATGCATACTTCCCAATGAGCCCCCCGCAACGGTAAAATCCTGTGCAAAAACACAAACTGGTCTACCTCCCACGGTTCCGGTTCCGGTAATTACTCCGTCACCATGCAGTACCTTCTGTTCCATCCCAAAGTCGCGCGCTTCATGCTCAACAAAGAGATCATATTCATTGAAGGAGTCTTCATCCAGGAGTTTTAAGACCCGCTCCCGTGCTGTCATCTTACCCATGGCAACCTGCTTCTGGATGGCCTTTTCGCCACCTCCCTGGATCACTTCTTCCCGTTTTTTTATTAATTCCTGAACCTTTTTATTAGAGGCCATATTACATGGTATTGATTTGAGGGTACAATCTTACGAAAAACTGAACGCTAAAAAAACTGTTGTAAAAAATTTAACTAACGCGGTGCCAGCCGGAACAAATAAATGGCAATGAAAAAGAAAAAGACATTAGGCAGCCACACTGCAGCCATTACTGGAAGCATGCCCCCGATGGCAAACTGTTTCGAAAATTGTATGAAGAGAATATATGAAAAGCTGATTACCACACCGATGGCAATCTGTAAACCGATCCCTCCCCTCATTTTCCGGGAAGATACAGCCACCCCTATAAGTGTCAGAATAAACAGGGAAAAAGGGAAGGCAATCCGGTTGTGACGTTCAATCTGATAAGAAGTTACATTGGTCTCTCCCTGCATGAGTTGTTTTTCAATAAAGTCATCCAGCTCTCTCAGGCTCATGGTCTCCACGATGTTCAGGCGCATCTTGAAATCGTCGGGATGTATGGCCAGGGTTGTATCCATGACCTTACCTTCTTCAATGGTTTCTGTTAGTCCGTCAATGGTACGGATATAGTAGCGTCTGGCCTCCCATTTACTCACAGCTGTGTCCCACCTGATCTGGTCAGCAAACATCTTTGAAACCAGTTCCCCATTTTCAAATTTCTCTATGGAGAAGTTATATCCCACCTTTGAAACATTGCTGTAGTTCTGAAGGTAAATGAATACCCCGGGCTCAATCTGCCTGTGGAAATCCTTAGTTTTGAACTTGACGGGCCCCTTTTTAACATACTTCTCCTCGAAATCAAGTTTTACCTTATTGGCTCCGGGAATGACCTGGTCACTCAGAAAAAATGCCAGGGCAGCGATGACAGTTGCAGAGACCATATAAGGGACCAGGAAACGTCTGAAGCTCATTCCGCTGCTGAGAATCGCAATAATCTCTGTATTATAGGCCATCCTGGAGGTAAAATAAATCACGGCAATAAAGGCAAACAGAGAGCTGAAAAGGACAGCAAAATATGGAACGAAATTGAGATAGTAATCAAAAACAATTTCCTTAAACGATGCCCCGCTTTCAATAAAATCATCAATCTTCTCCGAGAGATCGAAAATCACAACGATAGATAAAATTAGCACGATGGCTAGAAAGAAGGTACTCAGGAACTTCTGGATTACATAGAGATCCAGAATCTTCAGCCCGAGCTTTCTTATAATCTTGTACTTAAGGCTGGTATCATCCTGTCTTTCCATGTACTGAAGGTGCCCTTTTTGATCTCCTCAAATGCACTCCGGACCAGCCAGAGGTAAAATGAAAGATTATGAATACTTGCAATTTGTGCCCCAAGCATTTCGCCCGAGATAATTAAATGACGCAGATAAGCCCTTGAATATTGTATATCGGCAAAACAGTGCCCGTCCGGGTCCACCGGCGAATGATCTTCCATCCACTTCCTGTTCCTGATATTGACAATCCCTTTCGCTGTGAACAGCATCCCGTTTCGTCCGTTCCGTGTGGGCATGACACAATCAAACATATCTACTCCCAAGGCAATTGCCTCAAGGATATTTACGGGTGTACCTACACCCATAAGATAGCGTGGCCGGTCTTCAGGAAGAATGGAATTAACCACATCGATCATGGCATACATTTCTTCTGCCGGTTCTCCCACCGATAAGCCCCCAATGGCATTTCCAACAGCACCCTTTTCAGCGATAAAGTGGGCTGACTCTTTTCTCAGTTCCGGGAATACACTGCCCTGAACAATGGGAAAAAATGCCTGGTTGTGCCCGTAAAGTGCTTCTGTTTCGCTAAATTGCTTTAAGCCCCTATCCAGCCAGCGATGTGTCAAAGCCAGCGAGTCCTTTGCATACTTAAGATCACAGGGCCAGGGGGTGCACTCATCAAAGGCCATCATGATATCGGCCCCGATAAGCCGCTGAGTATCAACTACCGACTCGGGAGTGAAAAGATGCTTGGAACCATCAATATGAGAATTGAACCGTGCTCCTTCATCCATCAGTTTCCGGTTTGCCGCCAGGGAAAAAACCTGGTAACCGCCACTATCGGTCAGAATGGATCGATCCCAGTTCATAAAACGGTGCAATCCACCCGCGCTCTTTAAAACATCAAGCCCCGGGCGCAGATAAAGATGATAAGTGTTCCCAAGAATAATGGGTGCATTTATATCCTCCGACAGCTCCCTCTGGTGAATACCCTTGACGCTTGCCGCGGTTCCAACCGGCATAAAAACAGGCGTTTGTATCTCAGAATGATCTGTTTTAAGAATGCCTGCCCTCGCCTTAGATCCGGGATCGCTATGTAATAATTTAAACTCCATTTCAGCTTTGCTCCGCCAAAGATAAGCAATTGTTGAAAATCAACTTTTTCTTTTTGGCCTGTGGCGCTTATTTTTGCAGAGCATGCATATAAAGTCGATGATTGAAAGTCTTGGGATTTCTGAATGGATCCTGCTGGGTCTGTTTTTTAGCACCCTCCTGGTCCAATGCTTCTATTACCTGGGCATATACATCAGGCTGCCCC
>JAOZLK010000450.1 GCA_029934875.1 Bacteroidales bacterium
GAGAGCTTGATATTAATTCATGTTAGCAAGGTTATTTTATATGATACCAAAATACCCATGTTTCAAAGTTTAGAGTAAGAAACATGAAGGGTGACTGAACCCTGAAAGTATGATTCGCTGATAAATTATGCACTGGGAGGATTTCTCCCAGTGCATAATTGTATACAAGATTAGATAATAATGTTAGTAACCTTCATTTTGTTCTATTAAAGGATTTGCATCAATATCAATTTGTGGAATAGCAAAGTGAACATGATATGATTGGGCGTTTTTACCTCTTGCCTGGGCATTAGAAATAAACACTCCCTGCCGGATTTGATCTTCCCTGCCTTTACCTTCGAAATAGAACTCCCATTCCCTTTCTTCCAATATAGAAGCTCTTAACGACTCTTTAGAGAAACCTGATAAAGTGAGCAGAGATGCACCTGCCCTTCCCCTTACTTCATTGATAAGATCAATTACTTCCTGGGTTGGGCCATTTAGTTCATTGAGTGCTTCAGCTCTGGAAAGAAGTATATCCGAATATCTCAGCAAAGGGAGGTCATTGCCATTTCCAGCGCCAGATGCACTTGGATCAAACTCATATTTTAAGGACAATGACTGGTCAATGCCCAGCAGTACAATTGAGTCACCAGAAGTATTAATATACTCTGTTACTATCATATCTTTCCGGGTGTCCGTAACTTCAAATGAATTCACGAAATCATCAAATAGATATGTTCTTGCCCCCCAAACTTGCTGTGTCGGAAGTCTGGGGTAGTCTGTTGGGAAAATAAGCGCATTTAAATACTGACTTACTGTTGGAGCTACAAACGGAATAACATAAAGAAACTCACTATTGCCTTCGTTATTCAAGGCAAACACATCAGCAAAATTGTTTTCAAGACCATATTTATCGAGGTTGAAGATTTGCTGGGTAATATCCACACTTTTTTGCCACTGATGGGTATTTAAATAATACTTACATAAGATTCCTAATGCAGCACCTTTAGTGGCTCTACCGTATTCTGCGGCATCCCTTGGAAGGGAATTAGCTGCTGTAATGAGTTCCTCCTCGATAAAGGACTTCAGTTCGGATTCTTCAGCCCGGGGAATAAAGATCGATTCAGTTGAAGACGAAGTATAAAGTGGTACAGGACCAAAAAAATTGTATAGTTGCACGTAGCTTAAAGCTCTTATAAAAGTGGCTTCTGCGACCATACTATTTTTAATTTCATCGGAGAAGTCCCCGTTGTCGATATGATCCAGGATTAAATTGGCATCACGGATTGCTGCATAATTCTCAAGCCAGTACCCTCCTGTGTATCTGTGGTTACTTGTCCATGTAAAGTTGGTAAGTGAGGCCCACCAAACTTCTATACCTCCACCTTTATTCCAGAATGCACCTGAAGTAAATCCCGGTGCAAAATAATGAGCGTTTTGTGCATCAAAAAAGTGTAACTGCCCATGGGAATAAGCTGAGTTCAGAACAGAATTCATCCCAACTTCAGTTGTTAAAAATGTCTCTGGTGTGAGCTCTGAGAAAACCTCTTCCTCCAGTTGTTTCTCGCAAGCAACGCAGCTTAGGAGAATAAAAACTGACAATATTTGAAATATATGTATTTTCATCTTTTCTAAATTTATTTATTGCTATACAAATTAAATTAAAACACGAGATTAAGACCAAAGATCCAGCTTTTGGCTAAGGGGTAGCTGCTATAATCTACACGCGTTACACTCTGTCCGAAAGAATTGGCCTCGGGATCAAATCCCTCATAATCCGTGATTGTAATCAGGTTCTGTGCAGCAACATACACACTCAGCGATTGCAAGAACTTTGAATTGCTGACAGGAATGTTGTAACTCAGTTTAATATTTTTCAATCTAATGTAAGAAGCATCCTGCATTACAAGGGTGTTGACCTTACCACCTCCATATCCAGATGGATCTACAGATGAAGGCCATTTTGTATCGGTATTTTGTGGTGTCCACCTGTTGAGGATCGGCTCTGCGATCCGGTTTCTTCTGAAATTTTGCGGGTACATACTTTCGATCATATTGATGTTAAGCAAGTCAACCCCTTGTTGCCCTTGAATAAAAATATCAAGCTGAAAATTTTTATATGTAAAGCTGTTTAGCATACCGTAGAAGAAGTCAGGTAAAGCATTGCCAATAATGATCTTATCATTTGCATTAATGACATTATCCCCATTGACATCTAGAAAAATAGGATCCCCTGGCCGCGCTGTCGGTTGTGCAGATCCTGGAATATCATCATCCTCTTGAAATATACCTGTAACTTCGAACCCAAAATAGGATGCCAGTGCCTCACCCGCTCTGATTACAGAGGTATTGCCTACAGCTTGAAGCGCACCGGTAACTATATCACCCACACTTCCCAGATCCTTTACTTCATTCTGGATGGAAGAGAAATTCAATGTGGTCTGCCATGAAAAATCTCTTTTGCTAACATTGATTGAAGAAACAAATACCTCAATTCCTTTATTCTCCATTTCACCCAGGTTTCCTAAAATAAAGCTGTATCCAGAGGCTACAGGCAAAGGAATATTAATAAGCATGTCTTTGGTGTTCTTAATGAAATAGTCAAATGTACCACTTAGTCTTCCCTTAAATATACTTACATCTAGCCCGACATTGAATTGTTCAGTTGTTTCCCACTTTAAGTCAGGATTTGCAATTCTTGTGGGACTGAGACTGGTCACTTCCTGGTTATTAAATACCGTACTGCTACCAGGTCCAAAAGTTGTAAGAGAGGCGTAGTTGCCTATCTCCTGGTTACCAATCTGACCCCAGCTGGCTCTCAATTTCAGAACATTAAAAAACTCCTGAAAAATAGCCTCTTCGGAAAGTTTCCAGCCAAAAGCAAATGATGGAAACAACCCATACTTGTTGTTTTCTCCGAAACGAGACGATCCATCCACCCTAATTGAACCAGTAAACAAGAACTTATTGAACAAGTTATAATTTGCACGACCAATATAGGATATAAGGGTATTCTCTTCCCTGCGGCTGGATAACTCACCGGTAATCGGATCTCCAAGTGCAAGGTTATTTGTCTCAACTAAATCAGAGGGAAAACCGCTCATTGTACTTACGGATGTTCTATACGCGAACTTTTGATAGGTGGCTCCTCCCAGAATGTTAAATGAATGATTCTCATTGAGCCTTTTATTGTAATTCATGGTATATTCAAGAAGTATATTAGAGTTCTCGATAGATACAATATTTCCAATTCCGCCCCTAGATCCACCAATCAGTGTTTTTTGGGAATTGTAAATATCTCTTCGGGAATTTTTCCGGTCCGTACCTACATTGAGCTTTGCGCTAAGTTCATCAGTAATATTGTAGTCCAGGTAAATATTCCCTAGAGTTCTGTTAGTTCTGGTCTTACTGGAAACCTCTTCAACTAACATTACAGGATTATTAATGGTAAGTTCGGATGATCGCGCATAAGTCCCATCATTATTTAAGATAGGTTCTGTCGGGTCATATAGTAGTGAAGTATAGATGGGGCCACCCGATTCATTAATATTGAGACCATCGGTATTATTATCATCCCAAATAGAACTTGTATTCACATTTACACCCAATACTACCTTTTCACCGAGCTCTGTCTGAATATTAACTCTTCCAATATATTTCTTAATACCTGAGTTTTTAATGACACCTTCCTGGTTAAAGTAGTTAAAAGAAGTAAAGTAGGTGGTTTTATCTGTACCTCCAGAAACAGAAATATTCTGGTTTATTAAAATGGCCTGACGAAAAATATTATCCTGCCAGTCAGTACCTTTGCCAATGCTATTTATATCCTCCGGCGAAAATACAATCCCATCTCCACCATCTTCAGAAATAGCATTGATCCCGTCGATATATTCTGCAGTTGACAGTAAGTTCATCTTTTTAGCTACCGTTTGGATGCCCAGTTGTGAATCATAATTCACATTAAAACCACCCTTTTTCCCTTTCTTTGTGGTGATCAGGATAACACCATTGGCACCCCTTGAACCATAAATAGCTGTAGCTGATGCATCTTTCAGGATCTCTATGGATTCAACATCACTTGCGTTTAAAGAATTCAAAGGATTCCTGGGATTGACATTGCTTCCAATCCCGGCAACACCACCATTAACAGTATTTCCGGACCCATCACCGGTACCTGCAAGTGATGAACTGTTGTCAATTGGCATACCATCTATTACGTATAAAGGCCTGTTGCCCGCATTGATGGAGCTGGCACCCCTGATCCTGATCGAAAGGCCTCCACCGGGTTCAGAACTTGTTTGGCTGATATTTACACCTGCCGCCCGGCCAAGCATCATTTGATCAAT